>NYSJ01000056.1 GCA_002682975.1 Paracoccaceae bacterium | reverse complement strand
TAACAATATGGCTACCCCTTTTGGCTTGTAAATAGGCTGGCAGACCTGCCCAAATCATTCCAAAAATAGCGGCACCAATTGACGCTCCAAATATTGCTAAGGTCCAGTGAGGCCAGGGAATAAACAGGCAAACTAGAGCTACTCCTAAGCCTCCAATCATAGCTTGTCCTTCACCCCCAATATTAAAAAGTGCAGCGTGAAATGCTACTGATACAGCTAATCCAGTGAAAATAAAATTTGTCGTGTAGTAGAGCATGTAGCCCCAACCGGCAGATCGAAATAATGTGCCCTCTATCATAAGCTTAAGTGCCGCCATAGGGCTTTCGCCTATCGCTAAAATTAATAAGGCCGATAAAAAAGCAGCCAAAAACAAAGAGAATAATGGGACCACAATAACGTCCACCCACTTTGGCATCACATCCATTTGAAAGCTCCATGATAATATCTGCAGGTATTCACTGTGATCATTGTGCCGCTTCCTCAGAAACACCTGCCATAAGAAGACCAAGCTCTTTCTCATTTGTTTCTGCCGGGAGCCTTTCTCCCATAATTTGCCCATCAAACATGACGGCTATTCTATCTGACAATGATAAAATTTCATCTAACTCAACTGATATTAGAAGAATTGCTTTTCCTCTATCGCGCAGGGACACAATTTGTTGGTGTATAAATTCAATTGCGCCAATATCAACTCCTCTTGTCGGTTGTCCTACCAAAAGCAAATCGGGATCTCTCTCTATCTCACGGGCAAGAACTATTTTTTGTTGGTTACCGCCTGAGAAATTTTTTGCAGTTAAACTAGGGTTTGGAGGGCGTACGTCAAAGCGACGCATTTTCGCCTCAGTTTCCTGCCGAATTGCGCTGTTATCCATAAAAAACCGGTTTGCTTGGTTGGATTTTTCACGGTGATACCCGAATACTGAATTTTCCCATGCCGTGAAGTCCATTATTAGTCCTTCGCGCTGCCTATCCTCAGGCACATGCGCTATTCCTTGGGCTCTTCTGGCTTGACCATCTCCCGCCGCACTTGTGGTTAAATCAATTTCTGATCCCTTTATCCGAACTGACCCATTAGCTTGCTGATAACCACCTAAAACTTCTAATAGTTCTGATTGGCCATTACCTGCAACACCGGCAATCCCAAGAATTTCGCCCTCTCTCACAGTAAGATTTATGTTCTTTAGGCGATGAACACCAAAATCATCAGACATATTGAGATCCTGTATTTCCAGAACAGGATTTTTAGGTTTTGCCGGAGTTTTATCAACACGAAGTAAAACTTTTCTGCCCACCATAAGTTCTGCTAAGTCTTCCGGGCTAGTTTTGGCTGTTTTTAATGTTGCCGTCATTTCACCTTGGCGCATTACGCTGACTGTATCAGTTATATCCATTATCTCACGGAGCTTGTGAGTTATTAAAATAATGGTTTTTCCTTCGGTACGAAGTCGTTTGAGAATCCTAAATAGCTGGTCGGCCTCTGCAGGCGTCAGAACTCCAGTGGGTTCATCTAAAATCAGGATATTGGCTTTTCGGTAGAGTGCTTTGAGTATCTCTACTCTCTGTTGCATTCCGACCCCGATATCTTCAATAATTGCATCAGGGTCGACGTTTAATTCATATTCTGAAGCTAACGCCCTAAGTTCTGATCTAGCCCTATTTAAAGAGGGTGAAAGTAATGCGCCACTTTCTGCGCCAAGAACAATATTCTCAAGAACTGAAAAATTCTCGACAAGTTTAAAATGTTGGAAAACCATTCCAATCCCTACCGCGATAGCAGTCTGACTATCCGGTATTAAGATTTTTTTTCCATCTACAAATATATCTCCAGTATCAGCCCGATAAAACCCATATAAAATTGACATTAATGTAGATTTTCCAGCGCCATTTTCTCCGATAATACCATGAATGCTTCCAGGCATTACTTTAATAGTTATATCTTTGTTTGCTTGAACTGGTCCAAAGGCTTTGGAAATTCCCTTTAGTTCAATTGCTGGATTATTGTTCATCAAACTCTCAATTTAATATGTAAAAACCGCACTTAAAAAGTGCGGTTTTTTGATTTTATTTTTTAATTTGGTTAGAATGAAACAGCAGGGCAGGTTTCATCATCAGTATAATTATGTACTGACATCGATCCACTCGCGATAGAAGATGCTGCAGCGTCTACAGCCGCCTTCATACCGTCAGAAACGAGAGAAGCATTATGCTCATCTAATGCATACCCGACTCCGCCATTTTCTATACCCATCTGAAAATTACCTGTTTCTAGGTTTTCTCCTGCAGAAAATGCTTCATAAACCGCATTATCGACACGCTTAAGCATTGATGTCAAAACCTGTCCAGGGTGTAGGTAGTTTTGGTTTGCATCAACACCTATGGAAAGAATACCCTCATCTGCTGCTGTTTGTAGCACTCCTACCCCGGTTCCACCGGCAGCAGCATACACTACATCTGCACCTTGGCTGATTTGAGCTTTAGTAAGTTCAGAACCTTTTACTGGATCATTCCATGCTGCAGGCGTTGTCCCTGTCATGTTAGCTATCACAGTGGCATCTGGGTTTACTGCTTTAACACCCTGAGCATAGCCGCATCCAAAACGCCTGATNAGAGGTATATCCATGCCCCCAACAAAACCAACGGTTCCTGTCTTTGATGCTTGAGCTGCAAGCATCCCAACCAGGTAGGATCCTTCATGCTCGTTAAAGCCAATNCCTCGTACGTTTGGCAGACTAAGCCAATTTACGTCTATAACAGCAAACTTTGTGTCAGGATAATCTGGTGCTACTTTTCCTAGTGAGTCAGCAAAAGCGAAGCCAGCCATTACAATAGGATTAGCTCCAGCTTCAGCGAATCTGCGAAGGGCTTGCTCTCTTTGGGCTTCATTTTGAAGCTCAATTTCTCTGAAGGANCCTCCAGTTTCGTCAGCCCAACGTTGAGCGCCAGTAAAAGCGGACTCGTTAAACGACTTGTCAAATTTACCCCCAAGATCAAAAATAATCGCAGGCTCTGCCAAAGCAACTCCTGCACTCATGGTCAAACCAACGGCGGTTGACAACATTTTTGTAACGATATTCATATATATCTCCCGATTAATTTTTTGTTGGTCCATTAAACGCAACCAACGTCGTGCCTTATTAAGGTCAAGATTCTAATGGATGGTCAACCAAATAATTTCAATTATTAGACCTGAAATTATAAATATCTCAGTAAAGTGGAATTAGTTCTTTTTGCATAAGCAANGCATTTTCAAGATTTCCGTTTTTGTCACGTGAATATGACTTTCTTATAAAGATCTTTTTATAATTTAATTTTTTGTACAAATTTATCGCTGCTCCATTTGATTCGCTAACTTCTAGAGTTAATTCTCGAGCGCCGAGCTTCACCAAATGCTTTTCCATTTTTAATAAGCAACCAGTTGCTATCCCGNTGTTTTGTTTGATCTGTTCTGTAACCAGTAACAAAAGTTCAGCATCAGTATGGATAATTCGCGCGAGTGCAAAGCCGTTTGGATGGCACTCTGCAACTACNCCGGGAGAGGACAAGAGGTTGGTAAACTCTTGAGCATTCCATATACGGTGGTTTGGTTTAGCGGCAGCATGAATTCTTGCCATCTTTTTTGGTGTCATTCGATCATGGAGAATTCATGATTATGAGGTTTGGCATCCGCTGCCTTTATATAAAGTGGTATCGCTTGAGATAAGGTACAATTTAGATCTGCACCAAACTTAGCCATATTCTCTATGAATTTTTTACTTTGGGGTCGATCTGCAAAACATTCATGCGCGTCACTATCTCTTGTATGGCCAGTTCTAAAATCGCCATTTATGGTTCCGAGGAAATAAGAGTTTTGAGGTGCCTGAATTGCCGCCACCTCATATTCACTTTGCCCATATAAAGAGGCTTGAAAACTATTTACGCCCGAAAGGGGCACTTTCAAAGATAATGCGAGACCTTTTGCGGCCGCCAGCCCTATGCGAATGCCAGTAAAGTTGCCTGGGCCAATTCCAACTACTATTAAATCAATCTGTGATTTTTTAACTCTTGCCTGTTCAAGTGTATCTTCGATGACGTCAAAAAGATGTTCGGCCTGGCCTTTTTTCATTTCCTTTACAGTAGAAAAAATTTTGCCGTTAAGAAAAATTGCTGCCGCACAATTGGCGGCAGATGTATCAACCGCTAATAAACATTTGGATCTATAACCCAACTGGTCGCACTTCAGTCACCTCTGGTATATAATGTCGCAAGAGGTTTTCGATGCCCATTTTTAGGGTCATTGTAGAGGAGGGACAGCCTGCACAGGCACCCTGCATCTGCAGATATACTATTCCTCGTTCAAATCCATGGAAGGTGATGTCCCCACCATCCTGCGCAACGGCAGGACGCACTCGACTGTCCAATAGTTCCTTAATTTGGCCAACTATTTCCGTATCTTCCCCCGAATGTTCAGCATGCACGCTTCCACTCTGTTCACCATCAATAATTGGCGCCCCTGACTGGAAATGATCCATTATTGCCCCCAGTATACTCGGTTTTATATGCTCCCAGTCAATATCGTCTAGTTTTGTTACGGTGATAAAATCAATCCCTAAGAAAACACCCGTAACTCCTTTCAGAGTAAAAAGACGCTTGGCTAATGGAGATGAACTGGCGCTGTTTTCGTTGGGGAAGTCAGCGGTTCCCTGCTCCATAACTGTTTGACCAGGAAGGAATTTTAATGTCGCTGGATTAGGGGTTGATTCTGTTTGAATAAACATGTCAATTTTCCTTTAAGTTGACTTGTATATGTCAATTAGTCACCAAAATGTCAAGTATTTAGAATGATTCTAAATTATGTAATGGCCTCTAATCGTTCTTTTGATAAATCGCCTGGGACGACAGTAATTGGGATTGGTAAAGAACCTGCATTTTTACTCAATTGTGTAACTATTGGCCCCGGACCCTTTTTATCGGTGCTAGCGCCGAGAACTAAAATTCCTATTTCAGTGTCCTCTAATATTTGTGCTAAAATTTCGGGGACAACTTCGCCCTCTCGTATCACTAAACTTGGATTAATTCCTTGCCTGTCTCGCATCCATTTGGCGAAAACCTCGAAATGCACTTCTATTCGCTCTTTGGCTTCGGCGCGCATTAAATCACCAACTCCAATCCAGTGATTAAATTCATCTGGCGGGATGATAGAAAGTACTTCTACCCCTCCACCACTTTTTGCAGCGCGCATTGCTGCAAATCTCATAGCGCTAAGGCACTCTTTGCTATCATCCAAAACTACTAAAAATTTACGCATTCAGTCCTCCGCTTGCTCAGCATGCACCATCAATAACGAGTTTGCAATATTTCGGATAATGAACTTTCGATACCCTTCAAACAAATTTTTAAAAAAACTTATCTATGGTTTCAACATACCGACAATATCATAAGTTTTTTCTAAAATTGGGCCGGCTATTTCACGCGCGCGCTCTGCTCCTGCGGCAAGTAGCAAATCTATCTCATCTGTATTTTGCATAAGTCTATTCATTTCTTCTGAAATAGGAGAAAGCAGTTCGACTGCGCGTTCAGCTAACATTGGCTTGAATTCTGAAAATTGCTTTCCACCAAGATCCTTCAGTGCACTGTCTACCGATTGGTTTCCTAGTGCCGCATAGATCTTTACCAAGTTCTCTGCTTCGGGTCTATTTTCCAAACCAGCGTTCTCTGACGGTAGAGCTTCAGCATCTGTCTTAGCTTTTTTAATTTTAAGGTTAATTGTATCTGCATCATCACCCATATTAATCCTGCTTAGATCAGATGGATCTGATTTTGACATTTTTTTTGTTCCATCTCTTAGGCTCATGACCCTGGATGCAGCACCTCCAATTACTGGCTCAGTTACGGGAAAAAAATCTACTTCATAGTCGTGATTAAATTTAATTGCGATATCTCTTGTTAACTCTAGATGTTGTTTTTGGTCGTCTCCCACCGGCACATGCGTTGCATGGTATAATAAAATATCTGCGGCCATAAGAGCCGGATATGCAAACAATCCAAGGGCAGCATTTTGCGCATTTTTACCAGCCTTATCCTTGAACTGTGTCATTCTTTGCATCCAACCCATCCTGGCCACACAATTAAAAACCCATCCCAATTGGGCATGTTCGGCTACTGCTGATTGGTTGAAAAGAATTGAGGAGTTGGGATCTATTCCT
>NYSJ01000055.1 GCA_002682975.1 Paracoccaceae bacterium | reverse complement strand
GAAGAGAGACGGGCTAAGTTGATTTCGGCAATAGAATCGAATGGATATATACCAAAATCAGCTAAAGAAAGAATAATTGGACAGCTTACTCAACCCAAAGTGCCAGCTGATGTCGTTGCGCGCATTGAAAGTAGAATGGGAGGCTAAGAGTATATTATGGTTCGTGATTTACCAAGCGGTGCTGGCGGTGTTCTTTCATATTTTACGCGACACAAAACAGCGGCAAACCTACTTCTGGTGCTCTTAGTAGTTTCAGGATTACTTACGCTGCCCAACATGCGAGCACAATTTTTTCCAGACGTGGTTGTAGATGATATTTCTATCGGCGTGAGATGGAATGGAGCGGGTGCAGAAGATGTAGATGCTGCTATTGTTCAGTTGCTTGAGCCCGTACTGCTTGGAGTAGAAGGCGTTACAGATGCAGCAAGTTTGTCGAGAGAAGGTTCAGCGAAAATTAAGTTAGAATTTGAGCCAGGTTGGGATATGGCAAGGGCTGAGGCAGATGTTGAAGCAGCAATTGATCAAGTTTCAGCGCTTCCTTCAGATTCTGATGATCCTACCATTATCCGGGGGAATTGGCGCGATAGGGTTGCAAATGTTGTAATTACAGGACCTATTGCAGTTGAGCAGCTGGGTTTATTTGCAGATGAGCTTACGTCTCGGTTATTCGATGAGGGCGTTACTAAAACAACAATACAAGGTTCCATAGCTCCAGAGGTTTTAGTAGAAGTACCTTCCTCAAATCTCATATTTTACAATACCTCTATGAGGGAGATCGCACTCGCAATTTCACAAGAAGTAGACACGAACCCTGCTGGAGATGTGACAGGTGCTAATGCAAGAGTTCGGACAGGTGTTGAAAAACGCAATGCGACTGAGATTGGTAATATAGTTCTTAGGTTAAATTCGGATGGTTCAACCTTACTTTTGTCCGATGTGGCCGAAGTTAAGATGAGTGGTATTGACAGAGAAAGATCCTACTTCGTGGGCACCAATCCGGCTATAGGGATTCGTATTGATCGCTCCCAACAAGGAGATGCAATTGATATACAACATTCCGTGGAGACAGTTTCTGACAAGTTTCAGGAAACCTTGCCTTTAGGGACGACAGTAGATCTAGTAAGAACGCGTGCTGACTATATCACTGGCCGCCTTAAAATGCTCCTTGAAAATGGGCTGACTGGTTTAGGGCTAGTAGTATTACTACTGTTCTTGTTTCTAAACGCCAGGACCGCGTTCTGGGTGGCTGCAGGTATCCCCACAGCTATGCTAGCAGCAATTACCGTCATGTATTTTGCTGGTATTACGATTAACATGATTTCACTTTTTGCGTTAATTATTACTCTAGGTATCGTAGTAGATGACGCGATAGTAGTTGGAGAACANGCCGATCACAGAGCTCGCATGGGATTAGAGCCGTACGAAGCGGCTGAAAGTGCTGCAAAACGAATGGCATTGCCGGTTTTTGCTGCAACTTTGACAACTATTATTGCATTCTTTGGTTTGGTGGTCATTGGCGGAAGGTTTGGCGACTTAATCGCAGATATTCCGTTCACTGTTGTCGCCGTACTGGCTGCCTCCCTTGTAGAATGTTTTTTGATCTTACCAAATCATATGGCTCACTCACTAAAGCATGTCGATAAGTCGTACTGGTATGATTGGCCGTCGCGCGTTGTAAATTATGGCTTCGCCTGGTTNCGAGAAAAGATTTTTGGACCATTCACGCTATTAGTAATTTCTTCGCGTTATGTCGTATTGGCAGGTGCGATTGCTATTTTAGCATCCCAGGTTACGATGGTTATTTCCGGCAAAGTAAACTGGCGCTTTTTTAATGCCCCTGAGCAATCATCCGTAACCGGTAATTTTGCAATGGTGGATACTGCGACACGCGCAGACACATTAGCAATGATGAAAACGTTACAAAATACTGTAGAAGAGCTTGGGAAAGAGTATGAAGCAAAGCATGGTAAAAATCCGGTAAAATATCTTCTAGCGGAAGTAGGTGGTAACTCTGGGCGTGGATTATCCGGTACTGAAAATAAATCAAACGACTTACTTGGAGGGATCGGTATTGAGCTGATCGATGCGGATCTAAGACCTTATTCTAGTTTTGCTTTTGTTGGAGAGTTGCGTGAGCGTGTTCCCCGGACCGCCCTTCTAGAGCAAATATCTTTTAGAGGGTGGAGAGCTGGCCCAGGAGGTGATGCTCTAGATATTCAATTATTTGGTTCTTCTTCGAAGGTTTTAAAAGAAGCTTCTGAAGAGTTAAAAGATAAACTTGGCAACTACGCCATTGTATCAGCCCTAGAAGATAATTTAGCCTATGATAAAGATGATCTCATTCTGCAATTGACCCCCCAGGGTCAAGCTATTGGCTTTACTATTGATGGTTTAGGCGCAATTCTCAGGAATCGCTTGAACGGCATTGAGGCTGCCACTTTTCCTATTGGGCCACGCAGCGCCTCGATNAGCGTGAAGTTACCGGAAGGGGAATTGACATCTGATTTCTTGGATAGAATGCTCCTTAGAGCGCCTGATGGCTCATACGTCCCTCTGGCTGACNTAGTTAGTGTGGATCGGCANGCAGGCTTTTCGACTGTGCGGCGTGAAAATGGAATTAGGCTTGTTTCNGTAACAGGTGATATTTCTGAAGATGATCCAAAAGCGGCTCAACAGGTAATGGAGACTTTAAAGTTNGAAATTTTACCCAATTTAGCCTCAAAACATCAAGTTGAGTGGCAACTTGCTGGTCTTTCCGAGCAGGAGGATAGGTTTCTAAATGAAGCGCGCATTGGTTTTATAACNTGTCTGATTGGTATTTATCTGGTTTTGACTTGGGTATTCGCGAGTTGGACACGCCCTATGGTAGTCATGGCGGTAATACCATTTGGTTTAGTAGGTGCAATTTGGGGTCACTATGTATGGGAAGTCCCACTTTCAATGTTCTCTGTTGTTGGTTTTCTTGGCATGACAGGAATAATTATCAATGACTCAATTGTTTTAATTACGAGCATTGATGAATATGCTCGTGATCGTGGAATAGTTCCCTCTATTGTTGATGCGGTAAAAGATCGGCTGAGACCGGTAATCCTAACCACTCTAACTACTGTACTTGGCCTAACCCCACTGCTTTATGAGAATTCATCACAAGCTCAGTTCTTGAGGCCCACGGTGATTACTTTAGTGTATGGTTTGGGATTTGGTATGTTACTAGTGTTGTTGGTCGTGCCTTCATTAATTGCGATGCAGGGTGATATGAAAAGGTTTTCTACTGCTCTTCTTCGTGGGCTGAAATTTCGAAATTTTCGCATTCGCGTCGGGTTCTATATTACGGCCTTCTTTATAGTCGCTTGGCTAAGCATGACAGTTGTATCACAAATTTTAATTGGGAAATCATTAGTGAGTTTTCCATTATTAGGGTTTTCAATATTGAATGGCATTAATATGTCTTCTGCCTTTCTCCTTTATTTAATAGGTGTTCTAGTTGTTCTTTTGATTTTTTACGCGGTGACTGCTGTAAATCTCATGAGGTCTCCNAGACAACGGCTTTAACTTGAGCATCCGAAGAATTCGAGTGATTGATTTGNTCCAATAATTGTCGTCCTTATTCTATCTCTTGAGATAACCGTGGGCAGTTCAGAATCTGTTCCTTCTGCCGTTGANACAAAAACATGATNATCAAGAATGCGTGACCTTTTTGAGTTTACGAAAAATACAGAATTACCAACTTCTATGACAAAAAGGCTTATACTCTTAAGTCCAATGTCAAGATTCTTTTTGTTAAGTTTCAAGGTTAGTTCGCCGTCATTAATTATACACTTGGGGAGTTCTAAACTTAGCTCATTAGAGTTAATTGGCGATGATAATATAGCAGCCATAATCTTCTGATTTTTTCTGTTGAGATTAGGTTTTGCAGAGTAAGAAATGTCTAATGTTTGAAGTACGCAAACATCATCGCAGATCCCAATATCAGCTTTTACTGATAGCTTTAAAGGTTTCAAAATATCGATGGGTGTTACTTTGATTGGAAGCAATACACTGTCCGTATAACCAATAGACCATAAATCCGCGTCACCAAAAATCATAGGTGTAGGCCACATAATTTCAGCAGCAAGAATATTTTCGGAGCTATTAAAATTGAATGTAGGTCTTAATCCAGTTTTGCCTGGCAAGCGCCAATAGGTTTTCCAGTCTTTTTCCAAATTAATTTGCAAACCAAAAATAAGTTCCTGATCTCTTTTTATCCAGCCATCTGTTATCTTTGCGCTTACGAGACCGCTAGAATGAGAGACCAGGGAGCTACAAATTATAATGCTTAAAAACAGTGTTATAAATCTTAAAGAATTCATAAACTTGAGCTACATCATTTATATCTTTAAATGAAGTTTAAATATATGCCACGTCATTTAAAATTACTTCGGGCAAATAGCTACTCTTTTAAAGATGCTCTCCTTAAACGGTCGTTTATCGCTAATCCTATTCCCTCATTTGGAATTGGGCTTACGGAAATTGTTCTGGGATCAGAACTGTCTAAAAGGTGGAGGAAGTTAAAGAGGTTCTGAGCTGCTTCAGTTAAACTTTTGTCTTTGGACAGATTTAAATCACACTTCACGTTGCCAAATCCCAACTTTTTTTCTCCCTGTTTCCAGTCTATTGCATTAAGACGCAAATTAGCATTTGGAGCATAGTGGGACTTCAATTGACCTGGTGCAATAATCGGTCCTTTCTTGTCGTAATGGTGAATGTTTGAACCTATTTCATTCGAAATAGCGTTAGGTGTAATAGCGCCCGCTCGTAAAATTGTTGGCTGGGGTTGAAACGCTACAATTGTGCTTTCAACTCCAACTGATGAACTTCCTCCATCAATGATTGCATCTATTTTTTTATTCAAGTTTTTGAAAACATGATCTGCTGAAGTTGAGCTTATTTTACCAGACATGTTTGCCGATGGTGCGGCCAAGGGTCTGTCCAATTGGTCTAAAATATTTAAAGCTACTGGATGATTTGGCATTCTTACTGCTATCGATGGAAGACTTGCGCGAGCTGTTTTCGCAATTTTAGAATTTATTCTAGATGGTAAAACAATTGTCAGAGGCCCAGGCCAAAATTTCTCCGCAAGAGTTTGAGCCGCATCATTCCATTGGATATATTCTTCTGCCATTCTCGTACTCTTAACGTGAATGATTAAAGGATTGTAAGCTGGTCGTCCCTTAGCTTCAAATATTTTTAAGACAGCATTTTCATTGGTGGCGTCTGCAGCAAGACCATAGACCGTTTCCGTAGGTATCGCCACGAGACCACCCAGCCTTAGAATTGATACGGCTGCATCTATATCTTCCGAATTAGTTCCCAGATTTTTCGTTTTCACGAACTGCTCCCTTTTGACGTTGCGTCTTGCTTGATCCATTTATAGAATTCTTACACTTATCTTTCTAAACTTTTGTACCTTAAAAGTGTGAAATAAACACGAGGATCTATATGCCAACGCGAGCTCCTGTTTCTGAATTTGAATTTATTTTAAATGAAATTATTGATTATGAACAAATTATTAAAACATCAAGGTTCAAAGACGCGGGCTCGGAATTAGTTTCTCAAATACTCATTGAAGCTGGGCGCATGTGTGATGATGTTTTATCACCCTTAAACAGGGCTGGTGATTTGCATCCAGCAGTTTTAAAAAACGGTGTTGTGAAAACCTCACCAGGTTTTGGTGATGGTTACCGTGCCGTAGCTGAAGGTGGTTGGGTATCTACGTCAGCATCCCCAGAATTTGGCGGTATGGGGTTGCCGCAAACGGTCACGGCATGTGTTAACGAGATGATGGCCGCTGCTTGTCTTTCCCTTCAATTAAATCCTTTGATGACGCAGGGACAAATTGAGGCAATTGAAAATCACGCTGAGGATGAAATTAAGTCTTTATATTTGCCTAAACTTATTTCTGGCGAATGGTGCGGTACAATGAACTTAACGGAACCGCATGCAGGTTCTGATGTTGGGGCTCTGACTACTAAAGCGGAGTCAAATGGAGACGGTACGTACGCAATAACTGGTCAAAAGATATACATATCTTGGGCCGACAACGACTTTACTGAAAATGTAATACATCTTGTCTTGGCGAGGATCCCTGGCTCTATTCCTGGACCAAAGGGAATATCTCTATTCTTAGTTCCCAAGAAAATTCCAGATGCAAATGGCAATGCAGGAGTGGCTAATAAACTAAAAGTGGTTAGTCTAGAGCACAAAATGGGGCTTCACGGCAGTCCAACTGCGGTAATGCAATACGAGGGTGCTAGTGGGTGGATCATTGGCGAACCAAACCAGGGGCTGCGTGCGATGTTCACTATGATGAACAACGCCAGATTAGGTGTTGGAGGTCAAGGTATTGGTGTTGCTGAGGCAGCTTTCCAGCACTCCACGGATTATGCCTTGAGCCGTAAGCAAGGCAAAGCGACCATTACTAATGGGAGTGGGACAATAATAGATCATGCCGATATCCGGCGCATGCTAATATCGATGCGGGCTGATATTTTTGCTTCTCGAGCGCTTGAATTAGACAATGCCAAGGCTATCGATATGGCTAATGCAACTGGTGATCTCCAATGGGTTAATAGAGCGGCGTTTCTTACACCTATAACCAAAGTTTTTGGTACTGAGGTTGGTATCAATATTTCGTATCTAGGAGTGCAAATTCACGGTGGTATGGGGTTTATAGAAGAAACGGGGGCAGCGCAATTTAGCCGCGATGTAAGAGTCACCGCCATCTATGAAGGAACAAATGGTATTCAGGCCATGGATTTAGTTGGGCGAAAAATGATGGATAATGGTGAAGCCGCATATGCAATTATTAATGAAATAAAAGATTATATTAATAATTTATCAATGGTAAACAAAGATCTATCTGAGCTTCTTGAAATAGCGAATGAAACCCTTCGTGACACCGTTGAGCATTTGAATGCGAAGAAAGAGGTTTCGGATCGTTTCGGCGGAGCAATGCCGTTCTTAATGGGATATGCTCGAGTCCTAGGAGGCTTCTATCATCTCAAAGCCGCAGTCGTCGAGGGAGGTTCTGGACCCAGAACTAAATTGGCTGAATTTTATATTCGAAGAATATTGCCAGAGGCTATGTCCTTTCTGGCTGCAGCAAAAAGTGGCCCTGACGAGATTTATAATTTTTCTATAAATGAGTTGGTTGGATCCTGAGGTGACAATACACTATCCTTGGGAATCCGCTCCTGAATTCGCAAAACCGTTACAAGTTGCAGAAGGGATTTTATGGTTTCGTGTTCCTCTTCCAATGCCCCTTGATCACGTAAATGTATACGTTCTGGAAGATAATGATGGGTGGACTGTCGTAGACACTGGTCTTGCAACAACAAAAACAAAAGAAATGTGGCAAAAAATTTTTTCTGGACCCTTGTTTGGTAAGAAAATTAAAAGATTAATTGTCACTCATCATCATCCAGATCACGTAGGTTTAGCGGGTTGGTTTCAAAAAGAATACAATGCCTCTCTATGGATGACACGGACAGCCTGGTTAATGGCTCGTATGTTATGTTTAGATGAACAAAAGACACCACCTGCTGAAACGTTAGAGTTTTGGACCAGAGCGGGAATGCGCCTAGACATTTTGGAGGAGCGAAAGAAAGGAAAACCGTTTAACTTTGCTGATGCTGTATCCGCGTTGCCATTGGGGTTTAGGCGTATTGTGGATAATGAAGAGTTTGAGATTGGAAATAGGGTGTGGAAGGTTAGAATTGGAAATGGTCATGCACCAGAGCACGCAACACTTTGGTCAACATCAGACCAAATTGTTCTTGCTGGGGATCAAATCATTTCCTCTATTAGTCCTAATCTAGGAGTTTATGCGACCGAGCCGGATGCTAACCCTGTAAGGGAGTGGATTGATACATGTCATAAACTGTCTCAGTTCGCGTCTGATGATCATCTTGCTTTGTCGGGTCATAAGTTGCCATTTAAAGGTTTAAAATTCCGGTTGCAGCAAATGGTCGAAAATCACGAACACGCACTTGAGCGCCTCATTAATTTTTTAGAAAAGCCACATACAGCAGAGGAGTGCTTTAGTGTTTTATTTGGGAAAAGCATTCAAAACTCTGAATATGGTTTGGCTCTAGTTGAATCAGTGGCGCACGTTAATTACCTCTTCCTCGAAGGTACAGTTTCTAGGGTGATGGACAGAGCTGGTGCTTTCAAATACCAAAGTCTTTAATACCGATAATACTGATCAGCAAATTTGGTCGAACTTCTTGGGTGACAAGTATTATAAAGTTAGGTAAATAGGTCTCAATAAAAGAAAGGGTGAAAATGGGTACAGAACATAAACATGGCTCAATGGATACTGACGTTCAGGAAAAAACATTTGCTGGTTTTATAAATATGACAACCAAGACTGTTATCGTATGCATTTTGGCGCTGGTATTTATAGCTTTAGTAAATGGTTAAAATTACGAGCCTTTTCTAAATTAGGAAGTATAAACTTAATAACCGATTGTATAAATTTAACCCAATTGGTTAATATCAGGCCGTTATTATTATGATATACAGCCAAAACTACTTTGTCTTTTGAACTTAACCAACAACGTCAACTAGTCTGCAACTAGCTTTGGGTTCTATTTGAGATTTTACTATTAGTTCAAAGAAAGTAAGTTCATAATGAGAGAATATCGCAAATTATTTAAACAAATAGAATTTTAATCATTGGGCAATTGGGTGTGACAAAAAAAGATTTACTCCGTGGTTATACCATAGCTCCAAATCCAGATGGGATTTGTTTAACTAGAACTGTTGAGGGCTTGGACCATAATGGAAATAAGGTCATCAGTCGGGTTATAGAGGAAAAGCCGTTAACAATTTATCTAAATAGCCAAGAAATTGTAACGGCAATGACAATTGGTGATTATCCCGAATATTTAGCAGTGGGATTTCTCACAAACCAAGGAATGCTTGATAATTCAAACCCTGTAAAATCGGTTGATTTTGATGAAGACTTATCGGTCGTTATTGTTCGAACTGAAACAGAAACTAGTTTTGAAGAAAAGATTAAGAAAAAAACCAGAACCAGTGGCTGCGCTGTGGGAACGGTTTTTGGCGATATGATGGAAGGATTAGAAGGTTTAAGGCTTCCCTCAAGCAATTGTAAGGTTTCTTGGCTTTATAACTTATCAAATGAAATAAATCAGACCCCTTCACTGTATCTCGCGGCTGGTGCAATCCACGGCACTGTTATTTGTAAGGAAAACACACCACTTGTTTATATGGAAGATGTCGGTAGACACAACGCGGTTGATAAAGTTGCCGGTTGGATGGCTTCAAATGACATCGATGGTAGTGATAAGATACTCTATACAACTGGTAGGTTAACATCCGAAATGGTCATAAAAACTGCCCAAATGGGAATACCAATATTAGTATCAAGGTCAGGCTTTACGGCGTGGGGAGTAGAGATTGCAGATAAAGTTGGTATGACACTAATTGGTCGAATGAGGGGCCGAAGATTTACTTGCTTGGCGGGATCTAATCGCCTTATTTGGGATATGAACGGCGCCAGTTGTGATGATAAATAAACCACCGTCAATCATTTTGGCAGGAGGCCTAGCTCGCCGCATGGGTGGGGGTGATAAGTCACTATTAAAGATTGATGGGTCACCAATGCTTGATCATGTGATCCGGCGTCTCAAGCCCCAGGTTTCTAAAATAGCACTAAATATTAACGGTGATCCCTCTCGCTTCTCACACTACAATATTCCAACCTTTCCAGACACTATACCTGGTTTCTTAGGGCCTTTAGCTGGAATTTTGTCTGGGTTGCGTTGGGCTCAGAAGTCTAATGCAAATTGTATAATTTCAGTAGCAGCTGACACACCCTTTTTCCCCTGTGATTTGGTTGAAAAATTGGTGACTGCGACTGCTGATATGGAAGAACCACTAGCTCTGGCTGTTACAAAAGATGAAAACGGAAAAGTGCTTCGACACCCCACTTTTGGTATTTGGCCAGTATCACTTGCTGATCACCTTGAGGAGTCGCTATCACAAGGACTAAGAAAAATTGTACTTTGGGTGGATCAACATCACTGCAGGCTGGTTGATTTTGATCAGTCTCTTTTTGATCCTTTTTTCAACGTCAACTCACCTGAGGATTTATCAAAGGCGGAGATAATTCTTGGAGTAAAAAAATGAAATTATTTGGTGTAACAGGCTGGAAAAATTCTGGAAAGACTGGGCTTGTTGAGAGATTGGTGGCCGATTTTGTAATGCGTGGGCTTACTGTTTCGACTGTGAAGCATGCACATCATAGTTTCGATGTCGACCATCCTGGTCGAGATAGTTACCGCCACAGGGCCGCTGGAGCAAAGGAAGTCCTTCTTGTTTCCAGAAATAGATGGGCGATTATGCATGAGTTGAGGGACGAAGTCGAACCACAATTATCAGAAATATTATCTAAAATTGCTGAGGTCGATTTGGTTATAATTGAGGGTTTTAAAAACGAACACCATCCAAAAATAGAAGCCTTCCGAGAAGAAACAAGTACTTCTGTCATAGCATCACAAGATGACTCAATTGTGGCAATAGCTTCTAACGCATCTTTGACTGGTTTTAATATACCAGTATTTGATTTAGATAATACCTCTGAAATAGCAGATTTTATTTCAAACTGGTTAGATTTAAATGTTTGATCATGTGTTTGCTATAGATTGGTCAGCAAGGTCAAGGCCAAGTCCCAAAAAGCCATCTCCAGATTCAATTTTCATAGCACAAAAGGATGCTGGGAACGCTGAATATCATCCAAAATATTTTAGGAC
>NYSJ01000054.1 GCA_002682975.1 Paracoccaceae bacterium | reverse complement strand
TTTTTTGTTCTTATTCAGTTTCTCAACAACCTTGAGAGTTTCCTGTAGTTCTATTCCTTGGAATTCCTTTTCATCCCCAGATAGTCTTATGCCAATTAGCATTTCGTCGTCAGATCCAAGTTTTACAGCATCAATTATTTCATTTAAAATACGGAACCTGTTTTTAGAATTACCGCCATATTTGTCTTTTCGCCTATTTATATTTTTATTTAAAAATTGCCCAAGAAGGTAACCGTGTGAAGCAACAATTTCGATACCATCGAGCCCAGCAGTTTTTAAATTTTGGGCCGAAATTTTAAAACCCATTACAATCTCATGGATCATGGATTCTGACATTTCACGTGGCATGATATGAAAGCGTTCGTTTGGAATTGCCGATGGTGCATATGCTACGGGATTTGTTCCATCTTCCAAAGTACCCATTTCTCGCCCCGGATGGGTGAGCTGACCGAAGACGAAGCAATCATATCTATGGCAGGCAGCAACTATTTTTTTATATCCAGAAATACATTTCGGGTCGTATGCTCGTATTGCAGCCCGTCCCGAATTTCCTGATGGGTGTACTCGTGCGGCTTCTATGATTGTAAGTGCAGCGCCACCTTTTGCTTTTGCTTCATGGTAGGCAATCATATCATCCGTTGGGCAACCCTCTTTCAGCATTACCGCCATGTGCCCAGTTGAGAAAATTCTATTTTTCAAAACCTTATTTTTTATGGTCAACGGTTTAAATAATTTTTTCTGGTTGGGCTTAGTCAAGTCTTCGCCTAATGCAAACTTAGAAATACTAATTTAAAAAATTTGAAATTATTCATGGTGCAATGCCGCTCCTAGATATTTAATATCATTACCATTATTATAGTGAGAGATTGATACTCTTAGTCGTCCGTTTCTTATTCCACAAATCAAACCGTTTTCAGATAATTGTTCAAATGTGCTTTTGATTGCATCGCCAGATGGATGCATAAGTGAAATGATATGGGAGCTGAATTCTCTTGACGTTATTGGTCTAAAAGATTTCCACTCGCTGTATAATAAATTTGAAAATAACTGCTGTGCTAGTTTGTCGGAGTGTTTCATTATTTCTGAAATACTAATTTCCAATAGCTGTTCTATTGCAGCATTTAATCCCACAACCGAAATATATGATAAAGTTGATTGGGTATATTTTGCGGCTGTTTTTGATAAATTCAGTTTGGTTGCATCCATATCGAAAGGGTTTTCATTACCAAACCAGCCGATCGTTGGTGGTTCCAGTTCTAATATTTCATCTGACAACCAGCCAACGGCAATACCGCCGTGCCCTCCAAGCCATTTGTATCCACTGCAAACCAAAATATCTACGTCCCAGTCGTTTATGTTTATGGGTATTGCACCGGCGGCCTGTGTAACATCAATTACTAACTTAACTCCAATTTTTTTAGTATGCTGGCTTAGTTCTTTTACGTCGATCCGTGTGCCAGAAGCAAATTGTACGTAGCTGACGCACACAATAGAGGTATTGGAGTCAATTTCTTCTATAAGAGATTGTGTGAGATCAGCCTCCGGAGCTTCATGAACAAAACATATTTCAACACCCCTCGTTTTAGCAGTTCTTAACCAAGGTCGTGTTATCGCGGGAAAGTCTGTAGAAACAAGAATAACTTTACTATTCGTCTTTGGCTTACATAACTCGGGAATCTGAGATAATATTTCGCTTGCGCTCGCCACAATTGCTATATTTCTTTGTTTTGCGTGCAGTAATGTTGCTACGTTGCTACGCAACAGATTAAGAAAGTTTGCTTCCTGGTCATCTGTCATTTTTAGGTTTCCGTATCTCGCAACATTATCGAGAAATTTCGTCATTTCAGTAACTGTGCTATCACTCAACAAGCCTAATGATGCTTGATTAAGATAAATATTTTGTTTCAGGCAAGGATAACCTGATCGGTTTGAAAGAGCATTAATCATATTTAATAAATCTAATAGGCGTTAAGTATTTTGAATACGGTACAGCTTAATCTGGAATTAAGATAAAGATCAATTATGGAGTCACGACATATAAACGCCGGTATTCAAAATGCCACTCTTGATTGCATACATTTGAATACAAATTTAGGCTACTGAATTTTCTCAATAATTTATGTATACCATTGTATTTATTGACTTTTTAGACAGGAAAGTTAAGTAAGAGGAATGGAAAAGTATAACTGTAATAAATGCAACGTCGTAGCTAACTCACTCAGTGAATCCTGTCCTGCCTGTGGCACGCCATTCTATGATCTGAACGATCGCCAAAGAATTTTAGGTATCGCCACTCTCCTTTGCATCGCAATTGCGACGGGATTTTTTACACTTGGACAAAGCTTTCCGGCTNTNGCTGGTTAGAGGGGAGTTAGATGNGCATGGGATTAACNTGGAAAAAACTCTTAGGCGAGGGATTGTCTAACCAGCAGATAGAGACNATTCTGTTGTTNGGNGTTGTGCCTATTATTTTACTAACTATATGGTTTATGGTCTTTCTNTACACCAATCTAGCGCCCGAACTTGAAAATTAGATTTTTGAGTTACTGATNTTTTAACGTAAGGGGCTCGCGAGGTATTTGTAAATGTCGTATGTTACGGATGCAGATAAGAAAAAGCTAATTCTTAATTACTGTGAACTAAGNATGGGCCAAATTAGTCGTGGTGACGTACATGAGGTTGCGACACGCTGCGGTTATTTAACAGCCAATGGTGACTTGTCGGACTCTGGTCAATCNCTGTCTCAGGTTCTTGCAGCTACCGACCGAATAATGAAAGTAGCGAGCTGATCCTTTAAAGGTCAAAATTGGATGTGATTTTGTGTAAAGCGATTTTATAGTAAGTTTTACACAGGTAGCATCAGACATTTCATATCAGATGTCGGATAACCTGACCGTTTTAGATAAAAACAATGCTTGAAAGCTAATTTTCTGTTTTTTATCATTCCGAGAAATTAAAAGTGTGGGTAACAAAGAAAGAGAATACAATTTGGTACTATAATAATCGACAAAGAAACTTGCTGTACTTTAGGGGCGCTTGCTTCACGATTGCCGTACTTTATTGGATCTATCAGTTTCATGTGGCAAATTACAACAGTTTTGGGATCCATTTCAGATATCTTACGATTTGGGGCCTAACTGGTAACATGGTTGTGACTGGGCTGCTATTTAGGCAGACCTTATTCAAGCAAAAAGAAAAATACTTTGCTGTTGTTTCCTCGGTATGTGTTCTGAATGCATTAGTCGTTTTTCTTTATTGGAAACTGTATTTTATCGACCCCGAGTTGGTAAATTATTCTGGCAGTATTGTATGGTTCCAAGAATATTACTTACATTTGTTGGGACCATTACTCCTTTTTATAGATTCAATTATGTTTAATAGGTCTTTTCGGCAGTTTAAAATTGGAATTATTTTAGCACTGTTGATCAGCGTCTCATATGTAGCATGGACTGAAATCGTTACTGGGCCTTTCAACAATACGCCAGTTGGCTCCAAGGCTGCCGGGCTTCCATATCCTTTCTTAAATGACATGGTACTTGGTGACAGGTTAGCATTTTACGCAATCTCAATTGCAACTGGAGTATTTTTCTACTTTTTATTCTGGTTCATTGATAGGGTCTGCCTTTCGTATTTTTTTGGCTTATCAAAATGAATGACTAGCCAAAAACTTTACTCGACATTAGTTTCAATATGAGGTCAGTTTTGAAACTACTCGGCACAACCTTTTGAAAATGGGATTAAAATATGCAGCTTGAATTTCATCATATTAATTTTGTATCGACTGATGTTAATCGGATGCATGAATTTTACACTAGCGTTTTAGGTTTAAAAGACATTCCGTTAGAAAACTTCCCAAGACCCTCCGAAACTAAAGAGAAGGGCTATAGTGGCGAAATAAAATTTGCTACTGATGGAATAATGCAAATGCATCTTGCCGAGAAGAACCTTGATGTTGCCTATAAGCATAAAAACCACATCAACCCAGTTGAAAGAGGTCATATAGCATTTAGGACAGATGATATTGGGTCGTTTTTAAAACTTTTGGATCATAAAAAAATACCTTATTCCGATTATGGAACAACCTTTGCCAAGGAATGGCACCAAGTCTTTTTTCATGATCCCGAGGGTAACATTGTAGAAGTCCATCAGAAGGTCTAATGTGTCTTTTGGTAAATTTAACCATTTTTTATCGTTAGTTGGGTATATTAATGCCGATTAGACGTGGCGTATTTGATTTGAGGTAACTAAAGTGCAAACAGATAAACAGACACTATCGCTTGGTCAAAAAGCTGGTTGGGGCTTGGCCGATATGGGCGTCGTAGTGTTTGTNATAGTAAAACAATTATTAGTGCTATCATTTTTAACGAATTATCTTAACGTTCCTGTTGGAATTGCTGGACTATTAACCACAAGTGTTTTGATTTTTGATATAATTACAGACCCAATTGTGGGTTATCTATCTGACCGAACCAATTCGCGGTGGGGTAGGAGGGTGCCATGGATGGTTATTGGNGCAGTAATTCTTTCAGGGGGNATCATTGGATTATTTGGGGTGCCGCAATCTTTNAGCATCTTTGGAACTGTAATTTGGGTTGGTAGTTTCTTTGCATTGGCAACGGTTGGTTTTACAATGGTGGCAATCCCATATGGGGCGACTGCCGGTGAGATGACACAGGATCCCAAAGAAAGGTCCTCAATGATGGGCTTTAGGATGGCTTTTGCAAGCTTAGGTATATTGATAGGTGGTGCGGTCATTCCTCAGCTTGCTGGAGGTACCAAAGAGGGCCATTTTACAGCAGCGATCTATGTAGCCCCAATTATTATTTTATCCATTTGGGGGTCCTTATGGGCGACTCGGCAAGCGCCCAGAATATTATCCCCGTCAACTCAAGGATTTATTTCAACCTGGCTATTGGTATTTAAAAACAAACCATTTGTCATTTTAGTTTGCCTCTACGGTATTATGACACTTGCCATTGCATTAATCACAGCAGGGCTCCCTTTTGCCGCAATCTACCTGATTTTTGATAATGGAAACTCCTTTCTGTCGCCCGCATCTAGTGCGCTGGGAATATTGTCTTTACTGTTTGCTTGCTTTGTACTTGGATCAATTCTGAGTCAAGCTTTCTGGGTTTGGATGTCGAACCGTTTGGGTAAAGTAAGTGCATTAATTTTTGGCCTTTTCATTTACATAATTTTACTAATTGCGATTTTTTTAAGACTGCCATCTGCAGAAATTATGATCATTGCGATGTTATTTATTATTGCTGGAATGACAAATGGTGCATATCAACAGATTCCTTGGGCGATTTATCCCGATTTGATGGATATAACACGAGATGAATCGGGGGATGCAATCGAGGGCGCATTTAGCGCAATATGGTTATTTGGGCAGAAAGTGGCAAATGCAATCGCACCATTAATTTTATCATTAATTCTTGCTGTTTTCGGGTGGAGAGAGTCTAGCGACGGATTTACTGATCAAATACCTGAAGCGTTAAGAGCGCTACAAAATTCAATAACCATATTACCTGCTTTTATCTTAGCATTAGCAATTGTTGGGCTATTTTATTTTTCTAAATATCTTAGAAATTATCGACCAATAGAATGTTGAAAATAAATAACCCTTTGGGTGTTTATTCCCAAAGGGCTATTTTATTTTTTGTAGTCTTTCAATACGTACCAGCGATAAAATACATTCCATGCATACCGTTGATACTCCATTTCAGACCGAAGTCTGCGAAGTACTCCAGCCATTGAGTGTCCCTTCTCTTGTTGNCANATNTTTANTTATGTATCACAACTTTTTTAAATAGCCAATTAAAAGTAACNGTAAATTNTATTTTATCATTNCTAATAAGAGAAATTGAATATTTTCAAATGCTTAAAACAATAGAAAATTTTTAGGAAATAATTAAAATCTGAACATCTGCCACATTGGTTCCAGTAGCTCCAATTTGCAGNAGGTCATCAGATATTCTCAAAGCTTCATTACTATTATTTTCTGANAGNAAATCAGTAACTTCACAGCCTTTTTCCAGAACGCGTTGACATGTGTCTTGATCAACAATCGCTCCGGCTGCTTCGGTTGGACCATCTCGTCCGTCCGTACCAGCCGAAAGGAAAACCCATGATTTGNTGCTCGGGTTTTCATGAGCCAATTTAGCAACTATCAGCGCAAGTTCTTGATTGCGCCCTCCCAAGCCAGTACCTTTGATTTTAACAGTTGTTTCTCCGCCCCACACTATCGCTGTTGGTTTATTATTGACCTCAACTTCTTTGAGTTTTTGGTATATTATATTTGCAGCGTCATTTACATCACCGACCAATGGCTCATCTTCAACCACTGTTACAAAGTCATTGCGTAAAGTTTCGGCTGATGCAAAAATACTTTCTCGATTATCCCCAATCAAATAATTAACAGCATCAGTACTTTGCCGTTTACATGATCCTCGTTCTAGATAGTTTCGTATGTTTTGGGGTATTAAATTCAGCAAGCGTTTACTCGTAAGAATTTCTAAAGCACTTTCAGCGGTACCTAAGGGGCTCACGGTTGGCCCGCTTGCAATTACACGTAGATCATTTCCAATAACATCTGAAAGTATATAACTTGTTACCGAAGCTCNTCCAGCATACTTCAGTACNCCTCCACCCTTCAGCTTTGAAACTTGCTGTCTTACGTGGTTCATTTCGTCAATACTTAATCCATTATTCAACAAGATTTTATTGAGGGCTATTTTGTCTTCTAGGTTTACTCCATCAACGGGTGCTGGNAACAAAGCTGATCCACCTCCGGATATTAGAAAAAGAACTTGGTCGTCTTCGCCGGCNTCCAGCAACGCTGATATCACCCGATTAGATGCTAACGCTCCTGTGTCGTCNGGGANGGGATGCCCNGCCTTAAACATTTCGCAATCGTCAACATCTTCTTGATTTTCTTTGTGAGTAATGCAGATGCAGTTAGTTGGTCCATTAATTGAGGGTGTCAAACCGTTGATCATGGCTGGAGCTGCTTTTCCAATACCAATTATTAATGTTTTCCCACCTTTTTTTGGTTTTGGAACGCCATTTTTTTTTATACATAACTGTACTGCTGTGAAAGGATTNGCCCTTTCAACAGCAGCTTCATAGGCTTTAAAAGCTTTGGTTTTTAACTTTTTAAGGTCATTGACCGGCAATTTGCTTTGCTTTCTCAACAAGTACTTCAGCCTGCTTAATAGATGCATAGTCTATTAGCCGTCCATCGAGAGATACTGCTCCTTTTCCGTTTGCTTCAGCATCAGCCATAGCCTCCAAAATTCGATTTGCTTTTAGAATTTCAGCGTCTGACGGGCTCATAACCTCATTAGCTAACGCAATTTGACTTGGGTGAATTGCCCATTTCCCCTCACATCCTAAAACTGCAGCTCTTTTNGCTGCTGCTCTGAAACCATCAGGATCTTGAAAGTCTCCGAAAGGTCCATCTATTGGTCTCAGGCCATTTGCCCGAGCTGCTACAACCATACGCGCTATTGCGTAATGCCACATATCACCCCAATGGATCTGGCGTGTTTCGTCTTCTACTTTATCTGTAAGCACCGAATAATCCGGATGCACACCGCCGATACTTGTTGTGCGAGCTCGGGTTGATGCAGCATAGTCGGCGACNCCAAAATGTAAGCTTTCATTGCGCTTTGAGGCAGCAGCTATNTCAGAAACGTTTTGCATGCCCAGCGCCGTTTCTATTATNTGTTCAAAACCTATACGTTTTTTGTAACCCATGGCATCCTCGACTTGGGTTACCATCATATCAACAGCATACACGTCAGCAGCGGTACCTACCTTTGGGATCATTATCAAATCTAATCTCTCTCCGGCTTGCTCAACGATATCGACTACATCTCTATACATGTAGTGAGTATCCAATCCATTAATCCTGATAGACATGGTTTTCTTACCCCAGTCTATCTCGTTGAGGGCCTTAATGATGTTTTTTCGCGCTTGCTCTTTCTCGTCAGGAGCAACTGCATCCTCTAAATCTAAGAATATTATGTCAACATCGGAATCTGCTGCCTTTTGAAACATGTTAGCTTGAGAGCCTGG
>NYSJ01000053.1 GCA_002682975.1 Paracoccaceae bacterium | reverse complement strand
AGTTGAAGATGAATCGCTACAGTCTAATGCGAGAAAGATGGGAGAGAAATTAAAAAGCGGGCTTAAAAAACTTCAGAAAAAATATGAGTCAATAGGAGACGTACGCGGTATGGGTCTTTTCGTCGGTATCGAGCTTATTGATGAAAACGGAAAGGAAAATACCCGGCTTTGTACTTTTGTTAAAAATCGCATGCGCGATTTTCGCATTTTAATTGGTAGTGAAGGTCCAATGGATAATGTACTAAAAATTCGTCCTCCGTTATCAATAGAATTGGAGGGTATAAATATGATTATTGATACCCTAGATGCAATTCTTGAAGAAGAAACGATCTAGTTTGATTAGCTAAGTCCAGTAACCAGGTAGATTGACAAAATATTTTTAGGGCGCCACCATGCCATGTGGTTATAAAATTGGAGATGTATATGAAGGTGTTTTTTCTTGGAGCGTATAGTGCAGCTGGTATGCAGGGCATGATGAACAGCAACTATGCAACTAGGGTCTCAGCTGTCAATAAAATGGTTGAGAAAGTGGGTGGAAAGCTGGGCATTGTAACATATCTACAGGGCCCTTTCGATGTTATTGCAGATGTTGAGGTTGATGCCTATGAAACCGCTTCAGGGTTACACGCGACCATGATGCTTTCAGGGGCATGGGATGAATTATTGCTTCTCCCAGAAATGGATGTTGATAAGGCATTAGAGGCAGCTAGAACTGCCGGTGATTATCCAATACCAGGGGAAGAATAACTAATACTTTTGTCTTATTATCTATCTTTGGGATGATAGTATACTTTGGCTCCTCAATGTAGATCATTGACTTTAGTGCCGGCTGATTAGAGGCCGTCATATATTCTCGTATTGCTATAGAGGTCGAAAAGTTAAATATCCAACATGTGTATCTGAAAAAGTTGTTGAAATGAAAAACGATAAAAGAAAAAAAGAAAAATTTAAGGGGAAAAAGGCACCATTATTTTTTTCTTGTCTATACCTTATCCTCTGCTTTGTAAGTATTTTTTCCATAGATCCAGTTTTATGGTTTTTAAAATACGCTGCACTTTTTGGGGTACTAACGGGTATTTTGCTTATAGCTTATATTATCAGAACCGATGAACTGTGATGGACTGTGCTGTAGTACTGCTCTAGGCTTAAGCTGGTTTAGGTTTTCAAAGTAATTTATGGAACGAGTATATTTTCTTTTCATCATTTCTAAAATTATTTAAGAGAGGAAAACAAGTTGGATGACGAAGTTTTAAAAAGAATCACTCTCAGCTCTATAGAAGAGCGATACACAGAATTATCCTCCTCAATAGTTCGCACACCCTCAGTAAAACTTACATCTCCATTCCTAATTGACCTGATTAAAGCAAGTCAGATTTACTTGAAACTTGAGTGCTTTCAGTATTCTGGAACATTTAAAGCCAGAGGTGCCCTTTCAGTTGCAAAACAAATTCCTGAGAAGGCGAAAAAATTTGGCATCACAGCAGCAAGTGCTGGAAACCATGCAATTGCCGCAGCTTGGGCAGCGAAAGTGGAAAATTTATCAGCTAAAGTCGTTATGCAGACATCTGCAAACCCATTTCGTATTTCTCTTGCCAAAACTTTTGGAGCAGAAATAATTATGAAAGACGGTGGTGTAGCCACTTTTGCAGAAGCAGATAAGCTCATGAGAGAAGAAAGAAGAACGTTTATCCATCCATTTGATGGACTTGATACAACCTTGGGTGCTGCCGGTGTTGGTTTAGAGCTAATTGAAGACTATACTGAGTTGGATGCGGTAGTTGTGGCTGTTGGTGGTGGCGGACTCATCTCAGGGGTAGCGGCGGCCGTAAAACTACAGAACAGTAAGTGCAAGGTTTATGGTGTGGAACCGCTTGGGGCAAATAGCATGTCGCAATCGATGGTCGTCAATAAACCAGTGACATTGGANTCAGTNAATACTNTTGCNGATAGTCTTGCNCCTCCAATGGCGCTTCCTTTTAGCTACTCTGTTTGCAAAAANTTTGTTGATCAGTTTGTGACTGTAACAGATGATGAAATTTGTGCGGGCTTATCTCTATTGCAAGAGGAGTGTAAATTGGCAGTAGAGCCGGCCGCTGGTGCTGTTCTTGCAGGAGCAATTTGGCCTTTACGCAAACAGTTAGTTGGTAAAAAAATTGGATTAATTATTTGTGGAGCTAACATTGATGCCCAAAGTTATGGACAGTTCTTAAAGCAGGGCTATGAAAAACTTAAGGCCGAATTCTAGATAGATCCATAAATTTCACCGGAGACAAGAACTATAATTTTTCAAACATAATTGTTACTTCTCCCAACGGCATTCCAAATTTAGACATGTAAGCCTTATTTAGCATTCTTTCTTCAGATATGAGCCACATGTAATCATCAAAAGTCACACGCATAGTTCCGTCTGGGACCGGCAAATCGATTGTATAATTCCAATAAAAAGTATCGCCACTTTCCAAACCCTCAGCCTGTCCGATAACGCCGTCTGCCGTACCGCTCCATGCCTGCTCACCAGTCTTCTTTAGATGCCAAATTCGCTGTTCCGTAGTTCCATCAGCGTATTGGAAGTCTTCAGTTAACTTTAGGTTCTTACCATCCCATTCACCTAACATGTTTACGGTAAAGCGCCGGCTTACATTTCCTAGCACATCCTGAAACTGACCATAAGCTACCAGGTCACCAACCAAAAAACTCTCCAAGTTTAATTGCATGTCCGATAGTTTTGGATCATCTATAGAGGGCTTAAATCCACAACCTGAAATAAAAAAGAATATCAATACAGTTAAAATATACTTCATGCACTAAGTCCTATTAATGAAATCACGTTATCGTAGAATAACAAAGTTAATTAACAAAGAAGGGCGTAGGTACCTAATAAGCCACAATTGGCCTTACCCATTAAACAAAAATAAATATACTTATCGACCACTTCACGATGTAATATTTATTTAGCACAATAACGACTCAATTCAATTCTTATAGAGGCCGACTTAGACTACTTCTAAAAAATAACCTGTTCGGTCTATATTCAGGTAACTATTGTGATGATACACAGAAGGCGATTTTTGAATGAGTATAATCAATGAATATTATTCGGAGANATCATGTTACAGCAGATAATGGAAAACCTATTAGGCTTTTTATCTCTATCAGTTTTTGGAGTGATAGCTTTTTTATTTTTAAGGCGTTTTGGAAAACCCTCTCATTCCGAAAAGCTAAATACTTATAGTGACAAAATCTTCTCTGAATTATCTGTAACAAAGGAAGAAGCGGCAAAATTTACTGCATTAGCGGAAGAACGAAAACTGGAAATTGTGCGGCTAAAAGGCGAGCTATCAGATCTTCGAGAAAAAATTGATGAACAAAATACACAGCTTCGCGANCATTCAAATACAATAACCAAAATACATGCCAAAAGTGAAGCAGAACATCGCGCAGCAAACGAAAAAATAGAGATGCTCACTAAAGTTAGGCGTGAAATGGAAATTCAATTCAAGGAATTGGCAGAAAATGCCCTAAAGGCACAAGGAGAAAGCTTCTCTAAAGCAAATATTGAAAAACTAGAGGCGACGCTTACGCCGCTAAAAGAACATGTGGGGCATTTTGAGAAAGAATTGCGCCAGGTNCACGAGGAAACAGTAAAAGATCGTGAGCGCTTGAAAACAGAGATTTCGCAGCTTTCAAGACGATCAGAGGCAATATCTCAAGAAGCAATATCTCTTACAAAAGCACTTAAAGGTGATACNCAAATACAAGGCGCCTGGGGGGAAATGGTTCTTGAAAATATACTGGAACGATCGGGCCTTNGAAACGGAGAGGAATACGAAACACAAGCCCATAGAATAGGAGTAAACGGTGAGCGATTACGGCCAGATGTGGTAGTTCGAATTCCAGGAGGTAAAAGTTTAGTTATTGACAGCAAAGTTTCTCTTTTAGCCTATAATGAGGCTGTGAATGCTGCGACCGACGTGGACGCCCTAGCCTCACGCAAACGACATCTGACTTCAATTAAAAATCATATTAATTCACTGTCTGCAAAGGGTTACCAGACAGCTGAAAACTCAACTGTAGATTATGTAATTCTTTTTGTTCCAATTGANGGTGCANTGTCCGAAGCACTGAGGGAAGATCCTGCGNTAACCGAACATGCTCTAGAAAGAAATATTACCATTGCAACCCCAACAACATTGATGATGGCCCTTAAAACAATTGCAAACGTCTGGGCAGTTGATCGGCGCAACCAAAACGCCGAACTAATAGCTAATCGCGCTGGNAAACTTTACGATAAGGTTTATGGATTTGTACAAAATATGGAGCGTGTCGGAGAACGGCTAGAGCAAGCACAAGATTCTTATACTCAGGCATTTAGCCAACTCTCAAAGGGAAAAGGGAACGTAATTTCTCAAGTTGAATCGTTAAAAAATTTAGGTGCAAAAACAAGCAAAAAAATTAATACAGAATTTGATGGATCTGATGATAATACCGTCAAATTACAAAGTATAAAAAACAAATTTTAGAGGATCAAATACATCTAATTTTTTGTTAAAAAATTACTTACTTAATATTNCGAATTTTCCATAGAACCCAGAATTTTTTGAACTGTAGGTTTTTTCAGTAAAATCATCCAGCGCTTCGTTGAAGAACTTATCATAGAGTCCTGAAAAAGCTCCAATACATCACTCGAACTTACGTTAAACGGCGGCGAAAATAGATCTAATTGGCGCATATCTCCTGTGATAATATTAGTATTTGTCAGGCGCGCGCTCTCTGGCGCTGCGCTCGATGTCGTTAGTAAGTAATTGACTGAAGATGATAAAAATACCTCTAACGTATTTTTGATATCTTCATAGCTCAGGTGAAACAAACAGTCCCTACATAACAAGAGGTCAGCGGTCGGCAGCGGTCCTTTAGTCAAATCTAAGTTGATNAAGGATATGTTCTTATCANNGTATCTCTGATTGTTACTTTTGATTAAGTCCTGAACAATATCTCCACCAATATATTNTATGGATGATTCTGCCATAACAAAGCGCATCCAATTAAAATCGCCACAGGGTACATCTAATAAAATACTTATTTGATATTTATTAAGTAACTTTGGTAGCATTAACCGAATATTCTCGGTGTTCTCAAAAGTTGAGCCTTCTCCACTTCGCGATTCTAAGCTATTCCAATGATTTGATTTATAAATTTTTGTAAAACGGTCTGCCGGTTCATCTAGCCTTAATATTATNTNCCTTCGCCGACCAGTGAATGACTTGCCTATAATTAATTTTATGGCACCTATTATTCCAAATTTTGAAACACGGTAACCTATTTTTTTTANCAGACNCATTCAATCACTACATCAGACGGCAAGGCTTCCTCTTACCCAAGAANTCCAAAAGTCACAGCTCACTCTTTTCNAAGCCAGTCTATCANTNANCTTATTATTTTNATGGCGACCCCGGAAGGACTCGAACCCTCAACCTATTCATTAGAAGTGAATTGCTCTATCCAGTTGAGCTACGGAGTCGCATGATGGTTAGTTAGACCGATTATCTGGAGATTACAAAAAGAAAATTTAAATCCGATATAATTTTCTATTATTAGCAAACATAAGTAAAAATTTTAAAAACTTAATATAACAAAATATTTTTAAAAAAATTATATTTCATTGATGAATAAAGATCTTTGCCTCTTGATGTTTTTCTATCTCCATCGTAAAGAAACTATTGGAATGGGGTGTAGCCAAGCGGTAAGGCAACGCTTTTTGGTAGCGTGTACCGTAGGTTCGAATCCTACCACCCCAGCCACTTTTTTTATTATCCCAAAGCTTCTGCAATATAATCTATCGCTCTTAACCTTCGATATTCAAACTCAGCTCCCAATCGCCCAATTAAACCAAAAACATTTCTTCGGGGAATTTCTAAAAAAGGATCCAACATGTTTTTATCACCATTCATAAATAACGCCATTCGTTTTCCAGCAATTGGTGCAGTATTCATTCCATGCCCACCAAAGCCTGATAGAATTGACTCACGTTCATTGAGCTTTCCTACATAAGGCATGAAATGCGGGGCATATGCCATTAAGCCTGACCAAGCATAGTCAAACTTAATATTGTTTTGTTTCATTTCCGCAATCATATTGGGAAAGTGGGCTTTGATATTTTTCCAGCCCATCTGTTTTATACTTTCAACTGATTGTTGATTAAGCGCACTCACTCCCATACCCCATAATAACCTGCCATCAGGAAGACGCCTAAAGTAATTGCCTGCTCGGCGATCATCGCCCAAAGCCATTCGTGTAGGGATATATGTTTCTAATATCTCTGGCATTGGAGAGGTAACGCAAATAAATGTCTGGATGGGAAGAAGGTACTTTTTCAAAGTTGAGTTCTTTTCTATTGAGTATCCACCAGTGGCCCAAATCATTCGATCGCAGGATATTCGATTTCCATTTGAAAAGTAAATCTCCGGGCCGTTTACTTGTACCGCTCCCGTATTTTCAAAAACTTTTACACCGTGACTTATCGCCTCCCGTAAGAAGATTTTTAAAAAATTCAGTGGGTGAAAATGAAATGCTTCATTATCAATTCTACCCCATTTATACCTTGGGCCATCGACAAATTTCTTTAATTCAACCTCGTCTAATCTTTCATAAACTTCAGACATTTGCCCTCGCAAACCCAATGAAATGATGCCTGATATAGGTTGAGCTTTGGTATATTTTGAGCTAAAGGCACGGTCGCGCATCCATTTGAAACCATCAGCACCAATTAATTCCAGCTCTTTAGATACTAATGGCCCAACGAGTCTGGTAATTTGATCCNAACCAGCCGCCCATCCTGATGAGCAAAACCCACCATTTCGTCCAGAGGCCCCAGCACCTATTANCGAATGCTCGCAGAGGGCTACATTGGCGCCCATTTCGGCTAAATGATAAGCACAGGAGAGCCCAGCCAAACCGCCGCCAATAATACAAAAGTCAAAGTTTTTCTTTTGGATTACTGATGACGGTTGCCCGCTCGGCGAAACACATGTGTCATCATACCAGGTTGGTGAGTAGACAGCACTCATTCTCTTTCGCGAGATTTATTAACAATATTATCAAGCGCTTTTACACCAGAAGCGGCAATCAAAGTCAGCAGTACATAAATAAGCGCGGCTGAGTTAAAAGGTTCAAACGCTAAAAAGCTTTGAGCCTGAAATTCTCTCATTCTCTGCGTTAAATCACGAATAGAAAGAATTGATATTAAAGAGGTGTCTTTGAGCATCGCTATGAACTCGTTACCCAACGCCGGCAATACTATTGCGATTGCCTGAGGTATGACAATAAACCGGGCAATATGCCGTTCACGCAATCCAAGTGCCCTGGACGCTTCTATCTGACCTCTGGGTATGGCTTCTATTCCAGCTCGAAAAATTTCAGCCATATAAGCAGAATAACCTATTGCGATTGCGGCAATACCACGGGTCATCATTTGGATATCTATATACCCAGTTGTCGCAGTTTTTATTGCCCCAGCGAGAGGTAACCCAACATATAAAATGATAACTAACATTGGCACACCACGAATGGTATCGACAAAAAAATCTGAAAAAACTGCAAGTGGATGCGCTGACGTAATTCGGCCAACAATTACCAAAAGAATACTCAACACACCTAAAACGTAACCAACTTTAGCCATAGTAGCGTAAAAAGGAGTAAGATATTGAGCCGTCCAAATACTCGAATAGTTAATTGCAAGGTCAGGCGGCAAGAGTGCACCCGATATTCTACCCTCGTTGATTAGTTTTACTGCCTGGTCTAGACTTTTGAGCGAGCGAATTTTAAATGGATTTTCTGGTGGATTGTCTAAAAAATCACCATATCTTACGGCATCAGAAATATGAGAGGGAATACCAGCAGCTACACCAATTCGGCCAGAAAGATCACCAACCAATACAATCTCTTTTTTAGGTTGAATAACAAAAATCGTAGCGGCAATTATAAATATCACCCCTATTAAAAAGATTATCCTCTCGGCAAGTAGCGATACTTTTAGCCTGGACAAAAATGCCCAAACCAGCCCCAAAATAGATGCTCCTAAATACGCAAAAATTGCAGCTCTGATTGTAATCATTATACCGACGGCAAATCCGGCATGGGCTATCATTAGGAAATAAAATAGAAAAGCAAACTCCAAAATCATTATCAAAACGGCAAACCAGAATCCAAAATTAGAATTCAGAAAACTGGACCCAAAAATTGATAAAAGTGCCAGGAAGCCGCAACCTATAGATAATTGCCACAGACTATTCTGCGTCCAATTCAAAAGCTCTACTTCAAATTCTGGGCTCAATGTAAATGATTGATCGACCATAATAAGCCAATCTACGCTTCTTGGATCGTAAGCATTCACAGCTATAGATTTAATGTAAGGATTGATCCAGTCTGCTTGAGATAGGAATAGAAGTATAGCCGCTTGTAAGACAAAAGCAAAAAATGCCTTTTGTCGAAATTTTGATTTATCTTCGGGTACAATATCAGGACTAAGAGATCTTAAGATTTGTAATGCACCCCAGAAACCCAATGCTCCCGAAAAACAGAAAATAATAAAATTACTAAGTAAAAGTTTGGCGTCATGTTCTATGCCAAGGACTTCATAAATAGCGGCACCATAGTTTCGGGATATTGCCAGTAAATACAATATAACTGGCAAAACCAGAAGGAACATAAGATTGCTTGCGCGCATGTTGCGCAAAACACTTGTCAAATTGCTCATTATTTTGCTTTCAAGCAGAATACAGGGGAACTAAATCCCCTGTATTTTTACTCAAACTATTTTGGCCACCATTTAACAACCAATTTCTGCAATGTCCCATCGTCTTTGATCATCGCCAAACCTTCATTAAAAGCGTCTTGGATGCCATCGCCTTCCTGAAATACAAGTCCCAAAGGATCTGAAGACAATCCAGTTATTCCAACTGTTAATTCGCCAGCAAATTCTTGCTCATATGCAGCAGCTGATGTTGAATCGATGATTACGCCATCAACATCACCATTTTGAACAGCAATTA
>NYSJ01000052.1 GCA_002682975.1 Paracoccaceae bacterium | reverse complement strand
ATACCCAATGGTAAATAATAAAATAAATGTCAGAAAATCTAAGGGCGAAATTCTACTGTCACCAATCTTAATGCCATCTTGAAATTGTATCCATAGCTCAGTTAGGCTCGAAACACGGGTACCCCAGATTATTGCGAAAAATGGCAATACAGAGATAGTTATTATAAAGCCTAATAATACAGGAGCGAGAGCATCCGCCTCTTCTTCTGATTTATTTAAGATTGCAGCATACACATCAAATGTCAGTCTTTGGAGAATTACAATCAAAGCTAGCAGACCTAGAGTTTTAATCATTGGCAATGCTATTGCGGACCCAGCATTCACGTAGCCTATTGCAGCGATCAATGGAGAAATCACTGCTACTCCTAGTAAAATGCGCCTAAGGAAACCTAAAAGCCTTAACTGCAAGCTGCTGAAGTTTGCAGTGCTGGAAATGACTGATTTTAATAACACAGAAATCCGCCATAGCAAAATGCCAGCTAAGACAGTTATAGCACTAGTCAAGACTGAAAAAGACTGTTGTTCTAGTAATTGCAAACGTGCCAAATCGGAACCGAAGTCCTGCGCCACCAGTAATAAGGGACTAAATATAGCAAAGTTTCTGAGGTTTTTAACACTAAGGTTATTTGTTGCAGATACCTGCCAAGAACGCTGCAGTCTTTCAACTAACCAAAATGCAAATATAAAATAACCAATCCAAAGATAAAAGTTATCAGCGATTAAGTCGCCGCGAATGCCGAAAATACCAAGGGACTGGGCTAAATTAATAACAGAGTACAGGGCAAGATAACGTAGTAAATATTTAAAACAGAGCGATAAAAACTCTATGACCTTTTCAAACCTTTTTGTGGCTGTATTTAATTGATTAGAAATACTCCCCGAGTAAGTGAATAGCAAAATAGAAAAAATTGATATTAGTAGAACAGATATTAATCTATCGCTAAACTGATCTTGAAAGTAAGTTGAAGACAAAACTCCAGAAGTCTCTTTTGAAAGTGTTGCAAAGCTCTTGAACACATCCCCGAGACTTGATCCCCATAGCAAGGGATTTAATATACTTGGGCCTAATTGTAAGAACTCTGTGGCCTGCCTTTGCGAAATTAAGGTATCTATCTCACTGATCATACCATCTGCGCGATTGAACGCTTCTTGAGCTCTAACAATTGGCTCATTTAACTTCGCTAACTGCTTATCCAATGCAACCCGACGATCTTCAAGAGGGTCTTTGCCACTCTCTGGCTTTAGGCCTAGTGACTCGATTTGCGTTTCGATAGTCTCAATTCTGTCCTGGTTTTCGTTTTGAAGCTGCTGAAAGGAAGTACGCCATTGGACTAATTGTACTCTCAGTTTCTCTAATGCTTCAATTGAGGCACGATCAGTTTCAATTACCGTTTCCGCTCTAAGCGCATTTAGTTCCCACTTTTCGTAATCTGTGACCTCCTGCGACCAACATAAACTGAAGGATATAAAAACGAAAAAGAAAGCTAATATAGTTTTTTTCATTAGAATTATTCCTTGAATACATTTGGCATATTAATTGGAGTGTCCAATAACCATTCTGGCACAGGCAACCCCTTACTTTTCAAAAATGAGGGGTTGTATAACTTTGATTGATATCGCGTACCGTAATCACATAAAATAGTTACAATGGTATTATTTGGGCCTAATTCCCTGGCTAAATGCATTGCACCTGCGATGTTTATCCCGCTGGAACCTCCCAAGCAAAGCCCCTCGTTTTCCAGTAAATCAAAAACTATCGTTATAGCTTCTTCATCTCCTATTTGAAACACATAGTCAGGTCGTAAATCACGCAAATTTTCTGTTATCCTACCCTGCCCTATACCTTCAGTTATTGAACTTCCATCTGATCTAAGTTCCCCAGTTTTGTAATAGGAATAGAGAGCTGCACCTTTGGGATCTGCAAGGCCAATCTTCACTCCTTTATCCTGCAAAGCCAGGGCAACACCGGCTAAAGTGCCGCCAGAACCACAAGAACAAATAAATCCATTTACATTACCGTCAGTTTGGGCCCAGATTTCAGGCCCAGTAGTTTCAACATGTGCTTGCCTGTTAGCAACGTTATCAAATTGATTTGCCCATATGGCACCATTNGTCTCTGTTTTATTTAATTCATCTGCAAGCCGTTTAGAATATTTAACATAATTATTGGGGTTTCGGTANGGAACAGCTGGNACCTGAACTAATTTNGCTCCAGTTAACCTNAGCATATCCTTTTTTTCCTGACTTTGNGTGTCCGGTATCACNATTACNGACTTATAGCCCAGAGAAGCACCGACTAAACCGAGCCCAATACCAGTGTTACCTGCCGTTCCCTCGACGATCGTACCTCCTGGACGGAGGAGACCTTTTTCCTCGGCATCGCGTATTATGTATAACGCCGCTCGATCTTTTATCGACTGACCCGGATTTGCAAATTCAGCTTTACCCAAAATTGTACATCCGGTAGCCTCGGATGCTGCCCTTAATTTGATCAGAGGGGTATTTCCAATGGACGAAGCTAGGTCTTTAGCAATCATTTTGTATCAATCTACTCGCAAATTTCTTTGATAATCTGAAAAGATCATTTAGAGGGAAGCTTAAGCTTGTTCAATGCTAACCACAATACCATCGTATTTAAAGGTAAAACGCGGAGCTTGTTAGATACACTCCAATTTAAAACTGTATTAAAATCAATAACATGCGTTCTTATATCTTCACCTTCATTTTTTGCACCATATATACCAGGAGAGTATTCTGACAAATCGACTATTGCGATGTAGTTATAAAAATATGAAGTTGCTTCTCCCGGATTAGGATAGCCAGATCCCATTTTTACAAGTTGAGTAACCTTAAGTCCTGCTTCTTCGAAAACCTCTCTTTTTGCAGCCTCTTCTGGCGTCTCGCCAACCTCAATTATACCCGCCACTGGTTCAAAGACCCAAGGCGCCCTGTCACCTCTACAAAATGGACCAATTCGGAACTGCTCGACCAAAAGCACCTTATCAAGAACTGGATCGTAGGGAAGAATTAAAGACGCCTCTGAACCCATTAAAATAACTCTATTTTTTAATTCTGAAATATCTCCATCAAACTGTGAGTACTTAAGGCTTATTTGGTTTAAAGCAAAAAACCCTAAATACTCACGCTGGATATTTTCAACTTGAATGTTAATACTATTTTCAGGACCATTTTCGATAACCTTAGAAAGATTAGCAGCTTCATTTGCATAAACTTCTGCCCTTTTAAATATTTTATTATACATTGCTTGAGCAGTATCACCGTATTTTGTATCAAAAAAATCCAGAAATTCTTTAGCAGCAATATACTGAACTTCAGAGTGATCAGATAACCAATCATCATAGCTCCACGATTTTTTAGTAGCCATATCAGAATTATTACAAAAATACGCAGAAGCTTCAGCCGAACCCACATTTGTTTCTACAGATGTGGGGCTCAGTACATAATCGAAACCCAGCTCGTAATAATTTAAACGCTCAACATCTACATCACTTAAGTTTTTAAGAACAAGACCATGAGCCTCTGAACCCTCTTTTGGCACCATTACAGGAAATGGACCTTCTTTGGCCCAGTAAACGCAAAAACCCTTTATTGAGGCTGTACATATATCCCTTGGAGCCAATTCACGCCCCAAGACTATGGTCCTAAGCGTTTCCGACTTAAGGGTGCCAAAAACAAAAATATCCATCAACAAAAGCAATCAAAAATTAAAATTTTAGAACGGTGCAACTTACTCAATTGCTTTCAGGTTTTTGTAGAGTGATTTGCGTGACGTCACAATTACCACTTTCAAATGTAGCCGCGCATGACGTCAGATAAAAATTCCACATACGTCGGAAACGATCGTCAAAACCCATATCATTGATAGTATCCCACTGATCATTGAACACGTCAAACCAACGTCGTAAGGTTTGCGAGTAACTTTTTCCAAATTCAATTGAATGCTGAACGCGAAGTCCAGCCTTGGTAACTTCTTGTCTAAGCACAGTCGGGCTAGGCAACATACCACCAGGAAATATATACTTTTGAATGAAGTCAACGCTCTTCTTGTAAACATCCCAACGCGCATCATGAACAGTTATTATTTGAAGAGTAGCTTGTCTGCCAGGTTTAAGACAATGTTTGATTGTTTCAAAATATATTGGCCAATACTTCTCTCCAACAGCCTCAAACATTTCAATGCTAGCAACGCCGTCATAAACTCCCGTTTCGTCTCGATAGTCTTGTAGTTTTAGATCTACCTTATCTTCTAATCCTTTGATTTTCATTCTTTCTTTAGCATACAATAATTGCTCTTTAGAAATCGTTAAACCAGTAACTTTTAAACCTCTTTCTTTCGCTGCATACTCTGCAAATCCACCCCAACCGCATCCAATCTCTAAAACATGATCTCCAGGCTTCACACCCATCTGGTCAATCATACTGGCATATTTTGCAGTTTGAGCATTTTCTAAACTTTCCTGGCCAGTATTAAAAAGAGCAGAGGAATACGTCATAGTGTCATCAAGCCATAAACTATAAAAATCATTTCCTAAGTCGTAATGATGGCTTATGTTTTTTAGCGCTTGACGCTTAGAGTTCGACTGAAACCAAAACCGTGCCTTTTCCCATGCACGAACAATTGCTATTCCGGAAAACCCATCATACATATCGTCATTATCCGCATGGATAAAATCCATAAAAGTTTGCAAATCTGGTGTCGTCCACCATCCGTCAAGATATGCGTCAGAAAAGCCCAAATCACCCTCGCGAATTAAACGAGCAAAAACTTCAGGGTTATGAATAGTAATTTCCGCAACAGGACCGGGAGATTTCCCCTCAGCCCTAAACTTTCTCCCATCTGGCAAAACAAAATCTACTCTGCCCGAGTTTAATTTTCCAACCAAATCAAACACTCTTTTAAAATACCGAGGTAAATTTTGTTGATTATCTATGGACGTGAAAACCGACATATCTCAAAAACCCCTACTTGAATATGCTTCCAATGCTCTATTTCGTCCCTCTTCTGGAGACGTAATAGGAGAAGGATAGACAGATTCTTCACTAAAATTCCAGTGTTTTGGCATTGCATTGAAGTAAGATAACGATGTAGCCGAGGGTTTTTCAGATAACTCTGCAATCCAACGCTTTGTATAAATACCACTTGGATCAAATTTTTGGAGTTGAGTTACGGGATTAAACACTCGAAAATAAGGCGTAGCATCCGGACCGGAACCCGCGGACCATTGCCAACCCATCGCATTTGAAGCTGGGTCCCAATCAATTAGGCAATTACTAAACCAGTCAAGACCAATGCGCCAGTGTGTCATGAGGTGCTTGGTTAAGAATGAAGCCACTATCATACGGCCTCGATTATGCATACGCCCAGTTACATACATTTCACGCATAGCAGCATCAACAAATGGAATACCGGTTCTTCCTTGCTTCCATGCAATTACATCTTCATGGTTCGGATCTGTTCTCCAAGGAAATGCATCCCACTCAGGTCTCCAATTTCCACTAACAATATGTGGTGTATGATATATCAAATGATAAGCAAAATCGCGCCAAACTAATTCTTTCAAAAAGGTCTCAGAACCTTGAACTCCGTCTAAGATCATCGGAAAGGTGCCATTCCAGCATTGGTTAGGGCTTATTTCTCCCCATGCGAGATGGTCAGAGAGTGAAGAAGTGCCATTTAAATGTGGAATATTGCGATCTTCCGAATAATTGACTACTGGTCCAGCAAGGAATTTCTTAAGTTTAGTCTGGGCAGCAAGCTCCCCTGCCTCCACGTATTGACTTAAAACTTTGCGCCCACGCGACATCTCACTTGCAAGATCAAGATCTTTCACAGTTAATGTTATAGGTTTTTTACTTGGAGAAGAAACAAAATTAGGAGCCTCGAAAGATGGCTCTACCGACCGATCTCTTACCGAATTCCAGAATGGAGTGTAAACTCTATAAAAACCGCCCGTCTTCGTACTTACGGTCCAGGGCTCAAATAAAACTTGCCCTCTATAACTTGTGACTGAAACACCACTTTCTTTTAGTTCTTTTTTTA
>NYSJ01000051.1 GCA_002682975.1 Paracoccaceae bacterium | reverse complement strand
ACGAACTAGGGATACTGTCTTTCGTCGGTTCAACTTTTTTAAAAAAGGTATTTTTATCATGAACAACACGTAGGCAAGGTGCTCAGCCACTTCAATATCTAAGAAACCTTAATCTAACAAAAGCGACATTTATCCAACACAAGTTTTGAGTAAACTACGGCCTTAGTCGCCATCCAGTTTTAAAAATTACAAAGATTATTAATATACAAAGACCTGTAAATACCATTATCGCAAGCAAGCTTGTCACTATTGGCACGTCCGAGTTATCATAAAAGGCCCACCTAAAACCCGAAATTAAGTAAACAACGGGGTTGAACATACTCACAAATTGCCAGAATTTTGGCAGCATAGATATAGAATAAAAAGACCCACCTAAAAAAACTAGAGGGGTAACTATCAATAAAGGTACCAATTGCAGTTGTTCAAAATTATTGGCCCAAATCCCCAAAATGAAGCCAAGTAATGAAAACGAAATGCACGTGACTATCAAAAATAAAATCATAATGATTGGATGTACAATTTGTATGTCAACAAAAAACAATGAAGTCATTAATATCACAAGCCCTATGAATAATGCTTTTGATGCTGCAGCACCGACATATCCAATAACAATTTCTAAAAAATTCACTGGTGCAGATAAAACTTCATAAATAGTTCCAATGAACTTAGGGAAATAAATACCAAAAGATGCATTAGAAATTGACTGCGTCATTACACTTAGCATGATCAATCCAGGCACTATAAATGCACCATATTTAATACCTTCAACAGCATCAATTCGGCCACCAATTGCTGCTCCAAAAACCACAAAATAAAGACAGGTCGAGATTACTGGGGAAACAAAACTCTGTAATAATGTTCTGAAAAATCTCGACATTTCAAAAACATATATTGCCCNAATAGATTGAAAATTCATTCCAAAGGCTCCTCAATTAACGAAACAAATATCTCTTCAAGAGAGGACTGTGANGTTTTCAAATCACTCATCTGCAAACCAGCGCTCGAAATTTTATTTAGCAATTTGGTAATTCCAGTCGAAGATCCTTTAGTGTCATAGAGATAATTTAAGCTCAACCCATCATCTGAAAGGGATAACTTCAAATTTTGCAGTTTGCTCGGGATTATATCAATTGGACATTGGAGGGATATCTGAAGTTTCTTTTGCCCCATTCTACTCATCAGCGCTTTCTTCTCCTCCAACAAAATTAATTTACCCTTTGAGATCACTCCGACCCTATCTGCAATTGCTTCCGCCTCCTCGATGTAATGCGTGGTCAATATTATTGTTACACCTTGAGACTTTAAATCAGCTACAAGTTTCCACATTTCCCTTCTCAACTCCACATCTACGCCTGCAGACGGCTCGTCGAGAAATAAAACTTTAGGTTCATGTGCCAAGGCCTTAGCAATTAGGACCCGCCTTTTCATACCACCTGATAACTGCATGATTTTGGAATCTTTTTTATCCCATAGGGATAATTGACGAAGTACTCTTTCCACACAATTGTCATTAGNGTTCTTCCCAAACAAACCTCTTGAGAAACGCACTGTATTTATAACTTTCTCAAACGGCTCTAATGAGATTTCCTGTGGCACTAAACCTATAAGTGACCTCGCCAACCGATAGTTTGATCTCGTATCAAACCCACCAACTGTTATCTTTCCTTTAGTGGGAACAACTAGACCACAAACTGCGGAGATTAGTGTGGTCTTTCCTGCGCCGTTCGGCCCAAGTAGTGCAAGAATTTCACCTTCGCTTACATTTAGGGAAATATCATCAAGAGCAANTAGACCGTCGTTATATACCTTTGAAAGTCCAGTTATGGACAACATATCTGTCATACTAAAATATTCTTTTCNAAAAATTATAATTAGGAACTTTTAAAGTTTCTAATTGTTTCAATCATTAACGCTACATTTTCGGGATTAGCATCAGGCGTAATCCCATGGCCCAAGTTAAATATATGAGGACCCCGACATAAATTTGAGATTATAGTGTTGACCTCATTAATCATTGGTTGTCCGCCTGAAACCATGTGAGAAGATTTTAAATTTCCCTGAATACAACCATCTTCCTGTAAGTATTTCGCTGCCCAAGAGGGACTGATGCTATCGTCAATAGCGAGACAGTCTGCACCAGTGGATTTTAAAAATCCTTTATANGCATCACCCGCCTGCCTGGGAAAGGCAATTACAGGCACATGAGGGTATTTAGCTTTGAGCTGAGTTACGATCTGTTTTGTTGGTTCGAGAGCATATTTAGTAAAATCATTGCCTTTTAAGGATCCAGCCCAACTGTCGAATATCTTTACTACCTCCGCACCTGCATCTATTTGGGCAGACAAATATTCGATTGTCGCTTTAGTCAAAATCTCAATAAGAGTNTCAAAAGCCAAAGTATTAGTATTTTTAAGATCATGCGCTGGCTTTTGATCAGGCGTACCTCGACCTGCAATCATATATGTTGCTACCGTCCATGGAGCTCCTGCAAAGCCAATTAGAGTTGTCTCTTTTGGCAATTCTNTNGATAATATTCGGACGGTTTCATAAATTGGGTTTAATACATCGTGAATATCATTGATCGGTTTCAGTGCATTCACTTCTGTCATCGAAGCAATTGTAGACAGCCTGGGGCCCTCTCCAGTGACAAACCATAAGTCTGCTCCCAGTGCTTGAGGAAGAAGCAAAATGTCAGCAAATAATATTGCTGCATCAAATCCATATCTTCTAATTGGTTGTAAAGTTACTTCAGCGGCAAGATCACTGTTATAGCATAGTGATAAAAAATCACCTGCCTGTGCTCTAGTCGCTCTGTACTCTGGCAAATAGCGACCCGCCTGGCGCATCATCCAAACAGGTGGTGTATCCAGCACTTCGCCAGCAAGAGCTCTTAAAATCTTTTTCTCAGTGATCATTCTTTTGCCTTTCTCTCAGTACTTGGTTCACGTTCTTTAAATAAATGTCAAGCTTGGTATCTTGCTTTGATGCAAAACACCGCTTACACCATATTTATGATGTTAAATTTACCAAATTCAAAATCACCTTTGCGTATTGGCACTAGAGGCTCTCCTCTTGCATTAGCGCAAGCACATGAAACACGCGAAAGACTTAGCAGAGCCTTCGAATTGTCGCTAGATTGTTTTAAAATTATTGTGATTAAAACAACTGGAGATAAAGTTCTTGACCGCCCTCTCAAGGAGATTGGTGGAAAAGGACTTTTTACCAAAGAGATTGAAGAAGCCTTACTGCAAGAAAGCATAGACATTGCTGTTCACTCTATGAAAGATATGCCTGTCCAGCAACCAATGGGCTTAGTTTTAGATACATTCTTACCTCGAGAAGATGTCCGAGANGCCTTTATATCCAAGATCCACAAAAGTTTGGCAGATATTCCAGCAGGAGCAACAGTTGGAACCTCTTCCCTAAGGCGAAAAGCTCAACTTATGTCGAAACGCCCTGATTTAAACATCGTAGAATTTCGTGGAAACGTACAAACAAGGTTAAAAAAGTTAGACGATGGGGTGGCGGAGTGCACATTTTTAGCAGTAGCTGGTNTAAATCGGCTTAAAATGGAAGACATTATTACTGCGCCTATTTCAACAGACGAGATGCTACCAGCAGTCGCGCAAGGAGCAATCGGCATTGAGAGACGCGAAAATGATGTAAGAATTGCAACAATGTTAGAAGCTATTAATAATTCGACAACCGGACTGCTTTTATCTGCTGAAAGGGCTTTCTTGGAAGCTTTGGATGGCTCTTGTGAAACGCCGATTGCTGGACTGGCCGAATTAAAAGGTGGCGACCTTAGGTTTAGGGGTGAAATTCTAAAAACTGATGGAACAGAGGTTTATAGCGATGAGCAAGTCGCTTCTACAGAAGACGCCTCACTGATGGGCATTGAAATGGCGCATAAATTACTAAACAAAGCGGGCGATAACTTCTTTTTATAATCGAACACTAGTTAAACACACTGCCTATTTCTATAGGAAAACCGCGTAAAAATTCGTCAACAGTCTGAATTGACTTTCCTGGCCTCTGGAGTGAGTCAATTTCGAGTGCGCCTCCCTTACAAGCAATTACTAAAGGTGCTTTTATCACTGTGCCGGGTTTTACTGAATCAACACTCGCTGAACTTACTATTCTCACATTTAAAAATTTTATTCGCTCTCCATTATAGTATGACCATGCACCTGGGAACCGAGAAAGAGCTCTGATTTGTCGACCTATCTTTTGAAAATCCAATGCCCAATCAATCTTAGCTTCTTGTTTGTCAATTTTTTTAGCATATGAGATTTCATTGCTCGACTGAGGCTTTGGAAGTAAATGATCAATCTTCTTAATTGATTCTACTAATAAAGTTGCGCCAAGGGCAGCCAAGCGTTCACTTAAGGAACTAGTTGTATCATGAGGCTCAATTGCGATAATTTCTTTCGCAACAACAGGTCCCGTATCTAAGCCAATATCCATTTTCATAATACAAACGCCAGTTTCACTTTCCCCAGACATTATAGCTCTATGGACCGGTGCAGCCCCTCGCCATTTAGGTAAAATGGATGCATGGACATTCAAACTGCCATACTTAGGAGCTTCGAGAATTTCTGGTGGTAGTATCAATCCATAGGCTACTACTACTGAAAGATCCGCATTGATGTTAAAGAATTTTGATTTATCTTCATCCGATTTGAAACTTTCAGGTGTTCTAATAGGTATTCCGTATTTCAATGCCAATTCATGCACTGGGGTTTCATTAACTCGCTTACCTCTTCCTGAACGCCTTGGCGGCTGACTATACACGCACACAATTTCATGACCAGCTTCAATTAGTTTTTTAAATGTTGGAATAGAAAAATCTGATGAGCCCAAAAATACTATTTTCATTTTATTTTCTTAGCCCTTCGAATTAGCATATCTCTCTTCAAAGAAGACAGCCTGTCGAAATACATTATGCCATTTAAATGATCAATCTGATGCTGAACGGAAGTAGCCCACAGACCCTCGAAATCGCTTCTAACTATGATACCATCTTTACCTAAATATTTAACTGTTACTTTTTTTGGTCGCTTAATTGCTGCAGATACACCCGGAAGATTGGGACTAGCTTCAATATGCTCAGTCATTTCTTTAGATACTTGTAAAATCTCTGGATTTGCCATCAGTACAAATTGACCTCGGCTAGTTGATGCGTCAACAACGACCAACCTCGACATTATACCCAACTGGTTACAAGCTAGTCCAACACAAGACAGAGCTTCCATAGTGTCAGTTAAATCCAACCAGATTTTTTCTATATTATTGTTAATTTTCTCTACAGGCTGCGCTTCTTGCTTAAGTCTTGGGTCAGGCCACTTTAATAGTTTTCTAACAACCATCTATTTTTCTTCTCGCGCTATTTCTCGTTTAAATTTTTGCATTTTCCTCGTAATGAGTTGTCTCTTTATTGCGCCGAGGTAATCTATAAAAAGTCTACCGTTTAAATGATCAATCTCGTGCTGTACACATGTGGACCATAGGCCATCAAACTCTTGCAATTGCTCCGCTCCATCTTTATCCAGCCATTTAACTTGGACAGAACTGGGCCGCTTGACCTCAGCAAATTGTTCAGGAATGGATAAACATCCCTCTTCATAAATGTTTTCTTCATCTGAACTAGCAACTATTTCAGGATTTATCATCACAATTGGCTTACGTTTAGCCCCTTCTTCCTTTTCACAATCCATAACTATAATTCGACTTAAAATACCAATTTGAGGTGCAGCTAAGCCAATACCCGGTGCATGGTACATGGTGTCCAGCATATCAGCCGAAAGCTTAATAAGCGCATCGTCAATCTTTACGACAGGTTCGCATACTTTTTTTAACTTAGGATTTGGATGTAATAATATAGGTCTAAGCATGTTTCTCATTTAGGTTAAAAAATAATTACATGCAACGTCCTATGGTTTTATTGCTTATCAAGAGCTTGTTTTACACTTTCCATTAGCTTAGCTATGACAGCCTAAACTACTACGGGTGAATTATGGATTTTGATCAGATAATAGATCGCCGAGGAACGCACTCCAGCAAATGGGACACAATGGACGAACTCTATGGTGTATCTCCTGATAATGGTCTTTCCATGTGGGTGGCTGATATGGATTTTCGCGCCCCTGAAATTATCCAACAAAAACTGCGTTCAATTAACTCTCACGGTATTTACGGGTATTACGGAGATCAAGAAGAATACAAAAACTCGATTAAATGGTGGATGGAAAATAGGCATTGTTGGAAGATTGATACCTCTTGGATTTTCACAACACATGGATTGGTTAATGGAACAGCATTATGCATAGATGCATTTACAAAACATCGAGACGGTATAATTCTCTTTACTCCAGTTTATTATCAATTCTCTAATCTAATCGAAGCCGCTGAGAGAANAGTGGTGGAGTGCCCACTTAAATTAATTGNTAACCAATACCAATTTGATTTTGACACCTATNAGGAACAACTAACAGGTANTGAAAGGATGATTATTCTCAGCTCTCCACACAACCCTGGTGGACGCGTTTGGACAGANACCGAGCTTAAGGAAGTTGCTAGATTTGCAATAAAAAACGACCTTATATTAGTGTCCGACGAAATACATCATGATCTTGTATATCCCCAAAACAAACACACAGTTATGCCAATAGCAGAACCAGCCATATGCGATCGTTTGGTAATGATGACTGCAACAACAAAAACTTTCAATATTGCTGGCGCACATTCTGGGAATGTTATTATTTCCAATCCAGATTTACACCAAAAATTCTCAAAGAGAATTGCTGCTCTCGGCATTAGTCCAAATAGCTTTGGATTATTTATGGCAACGGCTGCATATTCATCAGAAGGAGCTGAGTGGCTTGAAAGGCTTATAAAATATATCGACGAAAATCGTATTATTTTCGACGAAGCAATTAATGTGATACCAGGCTTAAAATCTATGCCCTTAGAGGGAACATACTTAGCCTGGGTCGACTTTTCAGGTACTGGGATGGAGGAAAAAGAATTCATCAAAAGGGTACAAGAAAAAGCTAATATTGCAGTTAATCATGGAAGCACTTTTGGAACAGGTGGTGAAAACTTTCTACGCTTCAACTTGGCAACACCACGCAAATTAGTTGTTGAAGCTACCAAAAGATTAGAACAGGCTTTTTCAGATCTTCAATGATCTTAGCTAAGTAAGGCTACAGGCCTATTTTTTGGAAGTTCAAAGTCCAAAGCAGCTGTATCTGTAACACCAGTATTTCTTTTAAATTCGAAATGTATCTCACCATTTTCTTCCGTTGATGCTATAATTAGACACTGGGATAAGTGACGCGATCCATCAAATATATCTACCAAACCTCTCAAGTGGGGAGCATGCTCAATGTCCATAGAAAAACCACTATCCCAAAGCTTCAGTACCGGTACAAGAGCTCCATTAAACTCCACCCTGAGCCTGCTTTTTTTCAGCTTTTTATCTTTTTGGGCCCTGCTAAGATCAGCATGCACTTCTTTTGATAAAAACGTTGTCATAAATCCTCCCGACAACACAAAGTCTGACTGATGAGAGGAAAAATCAAGTGTTTTATTTTTTTAAGGTTTCCCAACCTGCACAGCAGATATTTAAAAGCGTCAAAATGTTTTTAATCATACTGCCGTAGTAAGAATTATGAGTACATTTACGTATTTGAGTAGCTCTTGTTACTAGATGTTGAATTTATAAATTATCAGAAAAAATGCCCAATATGACACAAATACAACAAGTTTTAATTTTTCTTGTAGCACAAAAATGATTCGTAATTAGAAAAATGTAAGATCTACAGTTTCTAGGCATATTTTGAATGAGTAAAATCTCAAGAAAGTTATTCAATTAAACTTCTATTGCACAGAACTACTCTGCAACCAATTATGATAAATTTAAATTCGCCTCTTAACTAAGCAACAAGCTGTTCTGCTTTCTTCAGATCAACTGAAACCAACTGACTAACACCCTTTTCCTGCATCGTTACACCAAAAAGCCGATCCATTCTCGCCATTGTTACCGCATGATGGGTAATTATCATAAAACGTGTATTAGTCCGCCGACACATTTCATCCAACATATCACAAAACCGTGAAACATTTGCATCATCCAATGGGGCATCTACCTCATCTAAGACACAAATCGGCGCTGGATTTGCTAAGAACACAGCAAATATAAGAGCTAAAGCTGTTAAAGTTTGCTCTCCTCCAGATAGAAGCGATAACGTGGACAATTTTTTCCCAGGCGGTTGGCACATAATTTCAAGTCCAGCCTCTAGAGGGTCATCACTTTCCACCATAACTAGATTGGCTTCGCCACCACCAAATAAATGCTTAAATAATATCGAAAAATTATTATTAACTTCTTCAAAGGCAGTTAGAAGCCTTTCCCGACCCTCTCGGTTTAATGAGCTTATTCCGTTCCGTAGTGATTTTATCGCTTCAGTAAGGTCGGTTTTCTCACTTTCTAAATTATCATGCTCAGCTTGGACATCGAGCATATCTTCTTCAGCCCGCAAATTAACAGCACCAAGCGAGTCACGTTGCCTCTTTAGCCTATTAACTTCAATCTCAATTTTTTCAGAATTAGGTAATTTCTCCGGATCTTTACCTAACTTTTCAAGCAACTCCTCTGGACTTAATTGCATTTCATCAACTATACGTTCAGCAGCACTATCAACACTCTCGTGTGCCGCTTCGCTCATCGCTTCCGCACGTGCCCTGGCTTCTCTAAGACTTGATGCTGATCGCTCGGCCTCCCGCTCTTTTTCAACATGGTCACGCAGAATACTTTCGGCGCTTATTAGATTATTCTGAGCCACATTTTTGTTATTATTTGCGTCCTTTATTAATAATAAAACTTCATCTCGTCGCTTTGAAAGGTTTTCAGGTTCGGCAAGCGCATTTTGTAATTGCTCTTTATTATCGTCTTGCCTTTGAATTAATTCCTCGTTCCGTTTTTCTGCTGTTTCTAAACGATAGTTCCAACCACTTAGCCCTTTTGCAACTTCCTGCATCCGCTTGGTACGCTCATCACCTTCTCGCCGCACCTCATCATGAAAAGCTCTTTTCGACAACATTGCTGCTCGATGCACTTCGACACTATTTTTTGCTTCTTCAACCGCAGCTTTTGCATCCTCTAAGTTAGCAAGCTCATCTAATACCTTTTTGGCATCGACCATTTGGGTTTCAGTTACTTCAAGATCTTTTTTATGCCGCGAAAGAGTCATTGATGATGTCTCAAGAAGATTTACTGCCAGGCTTAGCTCCGCCTCAGCTCGATTTTGAGCCCTTTGAGCTTCTGATAGATTACTATCTGCGTCCTTCATTCGATCCCTAGCAGCCCTATCACTCTGAGTGTCGTCAAAAAGTCTTTTTGTCAAAGTTTCATGCGCTGCTTTTGCAGCTTCTAGTTGAACATTCGCTCGCTCGTTAAGCTGCTTTAATTCCTCTAATCGATTTAATTGCTCCAAACGCAATGAAGTTGCCGTAGGAGCATCTTCAGACCATGCCCTGAAGCCGTCCCACCGCCAAAGGTCACCGTCAGTAGATACGAGCCTTTGACCAGGTTTTAGCAGCCGCTGCAACTTGGGCCCATCATCTGCATCGACTAGACCGATTTGGGAAATCCGTCGATTTAAAACCTCTGGTACAGACACGTGATGGGTCAATGGGGTAACGCCAGCCGGTAAATCCTGCTCAATTGGAAGTTCTTCGAGAGAGATCCATCCTGATGGGCCATCTTCCTGCACCTGCGGCGATCTTAAATCATCAGCTAATGCTGCACCAAGAGCTTTTTCAAAACCATGTTCAACTTGAAGTCTATCAATTACCTGCCCACCTTCCATAGTATCTCTCTCTAGGATTTTCGCTAATGCAGAGACTTCAGCACTTATGGCATTGGCTTCACCTTCGGCTGAAGACAATGCAGCCCTAGCATCCACTTCAAGCGCCTGTGTTTGATTTCTCGTCTCTTCTGCTGTAATTAAACTTTCGTCAGCCTCCTTACTTTGAAGCATAGCTGCCTGAAAAGATTTTCCTGCCAGGTTTAGGTCATCTTTTGTTTTTTCTTGTGCCTTTAGGGCCTCTGTTCTGGATGCCTCTGCAGCAAGCGCCTCTGATTTATGCCTGCTAATTAAAATCTCAATCTCTTGCGAATACCTTTCTGCAGATTGATGACGCGCTGCTAAACGAGCCACGTCTTCTGTCATTTGAGAAAGTTTGGCTTCTTTCTCTTGCAAATTATGTGATGCTTCATGCGCCTGTTCGGCGGCTTTCTTTACTCTCGTATCATGTCCTTCAGAAGCTTTCTCCAGTTGAGCTGCTTCCCACTCCAGGCTTTTTATTGTTTCTGCCGCATCTCTATTTAACTCTGCTTCGCGATCTAAATCCAAAGTTAATTGTCTTAGACGGGTATTTATCGTTTCTATTCTAGCTTTTGCATCGGCCTCTTTTGTACCCAAAGAATCTCGCTCAACTTCCAACCTTTGAAGTAAAGAAGAGGCAATTGCTTCTTTTTCTCGTAAAGAAGGAATTTTTGCCTCAGCATCGGAGCGTAAGGAGGAAAGCTCTCTGACGGCTTGCTCACTTTTGGAAGCTTTAATTGTACATTCCTGCAACTCTTTTTGAGATTTTAGCCTTGTTTCGTCAGCTTCTTTCCAACGGCGATAAAGCAGTACCCCTTCTGCATCAATTAATTCCTGCATAATCTCACGGTATCGTTTGGCTTGCCTTGCTTGACGTGAAAGTTGATGCAATTGGGTTGCGAGTTGCTCTAAGACGTCATCAACTCTTACAAGATTTGTCTCTGCACCTTTAAGCTTTAACTCAGCCTCATGTCGACGCTGGTAAAGTCCAGATATTCCAGCAGCTTCCTCTAGAATCCTTCGCCTATTTTGAGGTTTGGCATTTATTAATTCCGCAATCTGTCCTTGGCGAACCAACGCAGGCGAATGCGCGCCAGTAGAGGCATCGGCAAAAAGCATTTGAACATCGCGAGCCCTAACATCCTTGCCAGAAGCTTTAAATGCACTCCCTATATCCCTTGTAATCCGTCGGACGATTTCGATTAAATCGTCATCATTAAATGCTTTCGGAGCCAGTCGCTCGCTATTGTCCAGTATTAAGGACACCTCAGCAAAATTTTTAGCAGTTCGTGTTGCTGCCCCAGCGAAGATGACGTCCTCCATTCCGCCGCCACGCATTGCTGTTGGCCTATTTTCTCCCATAACCCAGCGAATAGCTTCCAGGAGATTAGATTTGCCACAACCGTTAGGGCCTACAATACCCGTCAGTCCATCTTGAATAACTAATTCAGTCTGATCTACAAAGCTTTTAAAACCTGTCAAACGCAGTTTGGAGAAATGCAATTATATACCCA
>NYSJ01000050.1 GCA_002682975.1 Paracoccaceae bacterium | reverse complement strand
CATTAAGGCTTTATGTTGAGTTATTTTTTGAGGTTATTTGCTGCAGTAGACCTGCGCTAATCAAATATAATGATGTAAGGGTTAATCCCCACAAAATAACCGGGTTTGCAGAAAAATCGACCCAAGCAGACCAGCCAGCAAATACAATCCATAGAAGTGTTACTGGCAAAGAAACAAGCCGCCAACGCTCTGTGCGAACGGGGTGTACAAACTTAAGAGGAAGAAACATTGCTAAAGCCAGTATACTGACTAGTGCCAAAATAATCCAAAAATTTGGCTGAATTGCAAACATTACAAGGGCCACCATGTTCCAACATCCAGGAAAACCATGAAAGCTATTGTCTTTGGTCTTCATATTTCCGTCACAAAAGTACATTGCTGATGCAAATGTTATTATGATTATTGTTACCCACCCTGTCCAACCTGGTAAAAGTCCAGATTCGAATAATGCAAAGGCTGGGATGAATACATAAGTTAAATAATCAATAATAAGGTCAAGCAAAACTCCATCGAATCGCGGTGCATAAGTTTTGACATCAAACCTCCGTGCCAGTGGGCCATCAATGCCATCCACCGCAAACGCAACCACGAGCCATAAAAACATCAAACTCCATTGGTGATTTGCCGCAGCAAGCATCGAAAGCATTGCAAACACTGCTCCAGAAGCAGTGAACAAGTGAACAAACAGCGCGGACATTCTTGGGTTCATTTTTATTCCATACAATTATATTGAGACTAGGCGCAACTGCTAAGCCTGAGGATGAGTTTTAGAATAAACTTCCATTAACCTAACGGTATCTACCGCAGTGTAAATTTGTGTGGTTGACAGACTAACATGGCCAAGTAGCTCTTGAATGGTTCTTAAGTCACCGCCATTTGATAAAAGATGTGTGGCGAAGCTATGTCTAAGTGCATGCGGAGTAGCAGATGCAGGAAGGCCAAGACGATGTCGAACTAACTTCATTTTATTTTGAATTATTTTAGGTGAAAGTGGCTTTCCTCTCACACCGCGGAAAATTTCGTCATCTCCTACCAAATGAAATGGGCATAAATCAGCATATTCATTTACGGCTTTCTGTGCAATTTCCAAAACTGGGACTATCCTTACTTTGCCGCCCTTACCGGTAATCCGTATCGTATTTTCCAGTGGTATATCTTTGGCAATGATACTCAGCGCTTCTGATATACGAAGACCGCAACCGTATAGCAAAATCAATACTGCGGTATCTCGTGCAACGACCCAAGGCTCGCTGACTATACTCTCGCAGTCCGATAAAACAGACCCAGCCTCGATTGGTTCTAAAGGACGTGGCAATTTTTTGTTAAATTTTGGTGATTTTAGGGATAGTATTGGTGTCGCGTCAAATTGCCGATGCTTAGCTAACCACCTGATATAAGACTTTAAACTTGATAATTTTCTTGCATTTGATCTCGGACCAGAATTTAAATTCCGTAACTTCGCTTGCCATGCTCTTATGTCTGAAGTTTTTAATTTTTCAACAGTTGATAAATCAGCAGTTTCGTTTTGGTATTCTGCCAAAAAGTTGAAAAAATCTATCACATCATTACGATAGGCTACTCTAGTATTAGTTGCGAGATTGCTTGTTGCAGCTTTTATTTCAAGCCAATTATTTATACTTTCATTTACGGCTGGGGTCATTAGCATTAATATATCCATCGTCCCAAAACTTTCTCACATACGCAGGCAAAAAAATTCAACAAATCGGTGCCTTGTCCTGGTTCGAAGAAATCTACATTACTTGATCCAAATACAATCATTCCCGGAGTTTGATTTTCATCAAAGCTTAATTGGACACAAGCCTCTGACTTTATCTGAGTGGAGGCAGACTCAAATAGCTGACTAGTTGATTTATTTGCTTGCCTCAGCTTTACTTTCGTAGAGTCAGTTTCACCTCCTTGCGTCATGTAAGCATTAACAAATCCCGGCATGACATGCTGTATGTTAGGATTAGAATATTTTGGCGTGGTGTGGTCGCCTGTCTCATCGCTTTTTTCAAGCAGTATGCATATACAATCCACATTTAAAATCTTTAATAAATCGAATTTCAAACTGTGAACAAACTCGTCTAAGTTACTTTTTCTCAAAAGCTCAATTACTGCTTGATGAATTTGTTTTGTTCCTAAAAGGTTTTGATAAGCTGCGGCAACGACTGATTGGTGTGTCCCCTCAAGCTTTCCTAGTTTATGAGACAAGCGGTGCATTGCAACATGTCGAAGATCCACAACGTTGGCACCTAATTTGACATCACTCGCCGCTAAGAGGCTCTGCATTAACTCCGTATCATCAAGAATAATCGATGGATCAGCAAGAAGTTTAGCACGAATTGAATCTTCCATATCTTTGCCTGTATTTTTTTACAGAGACAATGGCATGATATTTACACAAATTACAGAATTTTTTGTTTTGTAAATTTTATATCCTCTAAAAATGCCGCTAAGCCTTTATCGGTTAGTGGGTGATTGATCATGGATTTTATAACCGATGGTGGAGCGGTCATGACATCGGCGCCTATACGAGCACTTTCTAACGCGTGGTTCACGGTACGAATAGAGGCAGCTAAAATTTGAGTTTGAAAATCGTAATTGTCATAGATTTCACGAATGTCCTCAATCAACTGCATGCCGTCGAGATTAATGTCATCCAACCTTCCTATAAATGGTGAAATGAATGTGGCGCCAGCCTTTGCCGCTAATAAAGCTTGATTTGCTGAAAAACAAAGCGTCACGTTTACCATGTGCCCCTCAGAGCTTAGTGTTTTACACGCCTTCAAACCATCCCAGGTTAATGGGACTTTCACAGCTATATTCTTTGCAATAGTTACTAGTTTGCGACCTTCCGCAATCATAGTTTCAGCTTCCGTCGAAGTAACTTCAGCACTTACAGGGCCTTCAACAATTGAGCAAATTTCCTTTGTAACTTCAATTATATCTCTTCCCGATTTTTTAATCAGGGATGGGTTCGTTGTCACACCATCAACCATACCTAAGTCGTTGAGCTCTTTAATTTGGTCAATTTCTGCAGTATCTACGAAAAATTTCATTATTTTATCTCCCTTGCGCTTGGCGAAGTATTGAAGATCATCTACTTCAGTTTTAAGCTTGGGAAAACCCCTTAAGGAAAACTTTGATAGAAGAACAAGAATTTTTTGTTGATGGATCTTTGGTCGAGGTGTTGACAACACAGCCAATTGATCGCTTATTTACGTATAGAGCACCTAGCAAAGGCTGCTTCAGAGGTGCCTTTGTTCTTGTTCCGCTTGGAAGACGTAAGGTGATTGGTCTAGTTTGGGGAGCAAGTTTTGAAAAATTTGATCCCGAAAAAATAAAAACCATTGAGGATGTTTTGGATTATCAACCAATTCAGCCTGAATTGCAAAATTTCATTCGGAAAGTAGCAGATTACACGATTTCTCCCTTGTTTGCGGTTCTGCGATTAGTTACTCGCGTGCGTGATCTTGCAGCAAAAGAAGTAGAAAAACGAGTTATCTATAAGGGAAAGGTACCAAGATCATTTAAAATGACAATAGCTAGAAAACGGGTCTTGGAAACTTTGGATGAGTTTGATGATATTGGGTTCTCTATCTCAGAACTGGCCAAACTAGCAAAAGTTTCATCCTCTGTCATCAATACAATGATCCCGTCTGGCAGCCTAATTTCTAAAATGGAGCCCAAAGACTTGCCGTATCCCAAGGTGGATACAAGGAGCTCACTCACTCGGCTCAATGATGATCAAGCACGGATAGTTTCTGAGTTAAACTCTGTTTTAGAACAAAAAAAACATGCCTCGGTATTGCTATGTGGAGTCACGGGGTCAGGCAAAACAGCAGTATATCTGGAGGCTATTGCGAAGGTAATAGATAATGGACAGCAAGCTCTGGTTCTGTTGCCTGAAATCGCACTCACTGGAGAATTTACGGAAAGGCTCAAAGATCGTTTTGGGGTATATTCTGCTGAATGGCACTCAGGTATTTCCCAATCTGAGCGCCGCAGGGTTTGGAAAATGGTTGGTTGTGGGCAAGCTCAAATTGTGGTTGGAGCCAGGTCTGCACTTTTCTTACCATTTGAGGCTTTAGGACTAATAGTGGTGGATGAAGAACATGACTCTTCTTATAAACAGCAAGATGGCGTTTTATATAACGCCAGAGACATGGCTGTTCTTAGAGCTTCATTAGCCAGCGCGAAAGTTATTTTAGCGTCAGCGACTCCAAGTTTAGAGACGTGGAATAATGCTACCTCTGGCAAATATAAACGCCTTAATTTGATGGCGAGATACGGCTCTGCTGATTTGCCTGATATTAAGGTTATTGATATGCGAGACCAAACTTTAAAATCAGATCAGTGGATTTCACCAATTCTTAAGGTTAAAATTGATGAAGCTATAAACAGCAATGAACAAGCTTTGTTATTTTTAAATCGCAGGGGCTACGCTCCAGTTACCTTGTGTCGCTCGTGTGGAGAGCGAATTGGATGCGATTTTTGTGACACGGCAATGATCGAACATCGGTTTCAAAAAAGATTGATGTGCCACCAATGCGGTGAAACAAAGCCTATTCCCACAAATTGTCCAAATTGCCAGACGGTGGGCAATTTTGCTCCTATCGGACCTGGTGTTGAAAGATTAGCGGAGGAGGCAGCAAAGACGTTTCCTGGAGCTTCAATTACCGTTTTGTCATCAGACTTATATAGCTCTGCCAGATCATTAAAGAGTGAATTAGCAAATATTGCTTGTGGCAATACGGATATAATTATTGGTACGCAATTGATTGCGAAAGGGCATAATTTCCCTGATCTTACTATTGTTGGTGTTGTTGATCCAGATTTGGGACTACAAGGATCAGATCTCCGAGCCGCCGAACGCACCTTCCAACTTCTGCGCCAGGTCTCAGGAAGAGCAGGAAGACGTGACAAAAAAGGGACCGCATACCTGCAGACCTATCAACCATTGCACCCCGTTATAGAGGCTATAAAGAGAGGGCATGATGAGCAATTTTGGACTGCAGAAGCTAATGGTAGAAAACTTGCAAATATGCCCCCTTTTGGTCGACTAGTTGGCATATTGATTTCAGCAAAAAGATCTGAAGATGCTTTTGAACTCGGATTGCAATTATCAAAAAATTCAGAGGTGCTTAATTCGTCAGGTATTACCCTTTATGGACCAGCACCAGCTCCGATTGCGCGAGTGCGAGGCAGATACAGAGTGAGACTTTTACTTAAGGGAAGTAAAAACGTATCAATGCAAAGTGCGGTAAAGTCTTGGGTATCCCGCGTAAAGGTTAACAAAAATATCCGCTTAACAATCGATGTAGACCCGCAAAACTTTTTGTAATTTATAACCTAGCCCTGCTAAGAAACACACTTTATAGGCAGACTATGAATGATGAATTTTCGATGAGTAATATGTCTACATTATCAAAATGGAGACGTCCGGAAGCTCTATTAATACTTATGGCAATTGCTTTGCCGTTAGCATTTTCTGTTTGGTCTGCTCTTCTAAACAACTTTGTCGTAGAAATCATTAGGTTTGATGGTCTTGATATCGGCCTTCTGCATACGATCAGGGAAATACCTGGCTTCCTTGCTGTGGGAGTAATTAGTATTTTACTTTTTTTCCGGGAGCAGACCCTAGCGCTCTTGATGCTTTGCGTGCTAGGGCTTGCTACAGCCGTTACAGCATGGTTTCCGTCCTTAACTGGTATATTGACCCTAACCCTTTTAAGTTCCATTGGATTTCATTTTTTTGAAACGGTAAATCAATCCCTGCAACTACAATGGTTTTCAAAAAAAGAAGCCCCCAGAAAGCTTGGAAAGCTAATGGCAATTGGGTCAGCAGCCACTTTAATTGCATATACTTTTCTAGTTTTGGGATGGTATAAGTTAAACCTATCTTTTAATTCCGCATACATGATAGCTGGATTTTCTTGCTTTTCGTTAGCCGTGCTTGGGTATCTGATATTCCCTAACTTTGAGGCGCCAATACCCCAAACAAAGAAAATAGTCTTACGGAAACGTTATTGGCTCTATTATTTGCTGCAATTTATGTCGGGAGCAAGACGGCAGATTTTTGTAGTCTTTGCTGGGTTCATGATGGTGGAAAGATTTGGCTTGGACGTTCAGCAATTGACAACGATTTACCTTTTAAATTTATTGTTTAATATTGCTCTCGCTCCATTGTTAGGGCGCGCTGTAGCTCGGTATGGTGAACGTAAAGCTTTAGCAGTAGAGTACTTCGGGCTTTCTTTAGTTTTTTTTGCTTATGGTGGAATATATCTGTTCGGTTGGGGAGTTTTTATTGCTACTTTACTATATCTTCTTGATCATCTTTTCTTTGCACTTGCTTTAGCGATTAAAACTTACTTTCAAAAAATTGCAGACCCCCAGGATATCGCGGCAACTGCGGCTGTTGCTTTTACAATAAATCATATAGCGGCCATCTTTTTGCCTTTAGGTCTTGGTTTTCTTTGGCTTGCATCTCCTTTTTTAGTGTTTTGTACAGCAGGCATATTGTCTGTTATCTCTTTTGCCTTAGCGCTTCTAATTCCAAGACAGCCAGTTAAAGGAAATGAGACTATATTCTGCGTCCCTAAATATTGAATGTTTTTCTACAACACTTTTTTACTAGATTGGCCTCTTATATGACTACTTTTACTGCTCTAACAACTCTCCTCGGAAGACAAAATGCCGCTAATCTTGGCGTTGCGTTAGAAAGACTTTCACCAGAACCAATTGGTATCGGTGTTTTTGAATTAGAAGATGGTTCTGGCCTTTGGGAGGTAGGAGCATATTTTTCTGAAACTCCGAACGATGTTAGTTTGGCTTTGCTTGCTGCAGCTTTTCATGCAGATGATTTTAAAATCTCCGAATTGCCGCAGGTTGACTGGGTTTCAAAAGTACAGCGGTCACTGAAACCAGTCATCGCCGGGAGGTTTTTCGTTTATGGGGCACATGACACGGGAAAAGTGCCAAGAAACTGCAAACCTTTACTGATTGAGGCATCCATGGCTTTTGGTACTGGTCACCATGGTACGACAAAAGGTTGTTTGCTTGCTTTGGAGTATCTTCTGAACGATGGGCTCGATGCAAAAAATGTTATCGACGTTGGTTGTGGTACGGCCGTTTTGGCAATGGCGGCGGCTAGCGTTTTTTCTGCTAACGTCACCGCTATTGATATTGATGCCGTTGCTGTCAGCGTTGCAAAAACAAACGTGCAAGCAAATGATTTAGATAGAAATATTCGATGTTTTGAGGCAAATGGATTTGGCCATGGTCAAGTAAACAGCATTGAAATTTTTGATTTAATCTTTGCAAATATTTTAATGGCCCCTCTGTTATCCATGGCAGAAGATATGTCCAGGCATACTGTTTCTGGCGGATATGTTATATTATCTGGCATTTTAACGGAGCAAGCTGAATTGGTGACCAACAAATACATCGATGTTGGTTTTTCCTTGTCTAAGCAAATAAACATCGCGGAATGGGCGACATTAATATTTAGCAAGATTAAATAACAAATTATTATCAATGACTGTGGAATATTGATTTTACAATTTAAAATATTTAACAAGATAATAAATCTATTTGGCTTTTGTTCACGTTTCGTGCTAATATTTTTGAAAATCGAGGTGCAGTAATATGAGGGTGATCGGTATAGACCCTGGCTTGAGAAATATGGGCTGGGGGTTAGTAGAGTTAAAACAAAGCCGTATTTCTCACGTCGCAAATGGTATTTGCAGATCGAAAGGCACAGATTTAGCAGAGAGATTACACTCCTTGTTCATCCAGTTAGAAGAGGTAGTAAAGAATTTTAAGCCTGATACTGCTGCTGTGGAAACAACATTTGTAAATAAGGATGGGGCTGCTTCACTTAAACTTGGTCATGCCAGGGCAATAGCCTTGCTTGTGCCCGCAAAAGCCGGCTTGTCAGTTTCGGAATATGCTCCTAACAGAATTAAAAAAGCAATTGTAGGTGTTGGGCACGCAGATAAACATCAGGTTGAACATATGGTCAAAATGCAATTACCTGGTGTTGTCCTAAATGGTGTGGACGCTACCGATGCTTTGGCTATTGCTCTTTGCCATGCCCACTACGGGTGCTCGTCGAACAGATATCAGGTCGTGACGGAAAAGGTATTGTAATGATAGGTCGGCTTTCTGGAAGAATTGAATACCGGTCTGATGATCATATTCTACTGGATGTTCGCGGAGTAGGGTATTTGATATACTGCTCTGAGAGAACCTTAAGGTCCTTACCCTCAGCTGGAGAATATACGGCGCTTTATACGGATTTATTAGTTCGTGAAGATATACTGCAGCTTTTTGGCTTCACAAGCATTGTGGAAAAAGAGTGGCACAGGCTGCTAATGACAGTCCAGGGTGTCGGTGCAAAAGCTGCTCTAGCAATTATGGGCGCTTTGGGATCTGATGGACTAAGTAGGGCTATTTCGATTGGCGATTGGGCTGCCGTAAAGCAGGCAAAAGGAATTGGACCAAAGACCGCCCAAAGAGTTATAATAGAACTGAAGGAAAAAGCACCTCAAGTTATCGCGATGGCGGCTAACTTAGGGTATTCAGTCTCAAACAGCAAAAACTCAGGTCCTGATAATCACTCTGAGAA
>NYSJ01000089.1 GCA_002682975.1 Paracoccaceae bacterium | reverse complement strand
CAACACGGGTGTTTGAGGAAGGGCTTTCTTCACGCTTTCTAAATCCTCTAATTTAGCAGCCTCGCCTGTAATTGCACCAGATACTAAAACAGCATCAGGTATTGATGAAAAAACTGCGCTTCTTGCTCTGTCTGCTAAGGGTCTATGGTCCAGGCTATCCGCAAATTCAGCTGACACGTTAAAAAGCGTGATCACATTATCTATCCCGAGGCGTTTTCTGTACCTCAATGCTTTGCCAGCATTAGGAGCCCAAAAGCCCATGTCTGAAGCATAGGTACCTGTGAATATTTCGCGGACAAAAGAAGCTCCGGTAGCGGCTGCCAGTGCCATTGTCGCGATTGGATCCCATAAGACATTAACGCCAAAGGGTATTTTGATATCATCTTTGAGACATCCTATTACATAGGCCATTGACGCCGTTGATGCGATATCTACGTCAAACTCATAAGGTCGGTCATTTTCATTGCCAAACATTACAGCATCAACTCCAGCATCCTGTAGTGCAATCAAGTCTTTACGTGCGTTTTTTACAATTCCGTCTAGTCCGCCGTCTTCATCATAAAGTGGTGTGCCAGGAAGAGCACCAAGATGAACCATTGCGATCACAGGTTTTTCTTCTTTGAAAATACTTTTAAAATTGTTCAACTTTGACCTCTGATTTTTAATGTTTGGAACAGCTTACAGTTAATTAAATCTCTAACCAAGGATAAGTTATGGAATTAGACAATAAAATAATTATGATGATCTAAAGACTTTTAGATTAGTAAAAAATTATATTTTGAAGTGGAAGAGTAAATGAAAATTGATGCTCACCAACATTTCTGGAATCCAGCTAGGGGAGATTATGGCTGGATGCCTGAGGATAATAAAATTCTCTACAGAAGTTATTTACAACATGATTTAGAACCATATTTAAAAAAACTTGAAATAGATAAGACAATATTGGTTCAGGCAGCGCCAAGTATTGAAGAAACCGAGTATCTTTTGGGGTTAGCGGACTCCTCATCTTTTGTTGCTGGGGTGGTAGGCTGGATAAATTTTGAAAATCCAAATGACTATGCCCAGTTGGAGCGTTTGTCAAAGCATCCAAAATTTGTTGGGGTACGCCCGATGGTGCAGGATATTTCGGATAGAAATTGGGTTCTGCGGAAAGATATTACATGGGCATTTGACGCTATTGAAGAACTGGATTTAACGTTTGATGCATTAGGGTTTCCCCAACATCTGAAGAACTTTCAAAAATGTTTGCTAAAGCATAAAGAAATGAGAACAGTTATTGATCACTTTATGAAACCTCAAATAGTCGATCATTCTGAAGATAATTTTAAGTTCTGGGCAGATGGTATTTCGGCATTAGCTGAAGATACATCTGCATATATAAAGTTCTCAGGTTTAATCACAGAAGCATCTGAAGAGTGGACTATTGATGCTTTGCAGCCATACGTAGAGCATATTTTACGTAAATTTGGAGCTAGTAGAATGTTGTGGGGTTCAGATTGGCCAGTATGCCGATTGCGTGCAGAATACGATGTGTGGCATGGAGCAGCCTCTGAATTAACTGCTCATTTATCAAGTGATGATAAAGCTCATGTATTTGGACAAAATGCTATTACGGCATACAAACTACTGGTTTAATAAAAACATATTTTCTATATCAACTTGTTTAATTTTCTCCCGTTGATCGATTGGTGTTTGTACATGTAGCGCTGATGATGCTCGTGCGTATTGTGCTGCAACACTAATGTGCTCACCTTTACAAATAAATGCCGCAATTGTTCCAACGAAGCAGTCTCCTGCACCATGTGTCGATAGTACGTCCACCTTTATGCCAGATTTCGAAAAAATCTCTCCATCTCTAGAAATACCCGTATAGCCATCAGCACCTAAAGTTATAATTACCTCTTTTGGGCCTAAATTTTGTAACTTTTTCAAAGCGTCCAAATCATCAAATATACTGCTTTCTTTGTTCAGCAGCATTTTAGCTTCCAATTGATTGACAATTAGTAAGTCTATTCGTTCAAAAAAATCTTTGTTAGGGGTTAACGCCGGAGCAGCATTAAAGATCACATATGTAGATTTTGGGACTTTTTTTACAACTTCAAAATTTGCATCAGAGTTTATTTCATTTTGCAAAACAAGGACGGATAAATCATTTGGGACAGGGATATCCGATAAATCAATTGTTTGGTTTACACCTGATACTACTACTGCTGAGTATATTCCATCAGAACCAATTAATGCAACGCTCATGCCGCTAGGTTCATCCACCATTTTTAGTCGGTCTAAATTTATATTCTGATTTGTAAGAGTATCGTAGATTTGTTTGCCAAAGTTGTCTTTTCCAATGCGCCCTGCCATTAAAACTTGAACACTTATTTTGGCGGCTGCTAACGCCTGATTACCACCTTTGCCCCCAAATCTATATGATACTTTATCACCAATTAACGTTTCATCTGGTTGTGGAAGTCTTGATGAGTTAACAATCACATCTAGATGCAGAGATCCTACCACAAGTATTTTGCCGGCCATTTAATTTTTGTTTCCATATAGTTCTTGAGCGATTAAGCGTTGAGATATTGTGGCGTCTTGTCTTTCTATTGCACGATTTAATTCAGAGTTTTGGTATAGATTATCGGCTATTTTTTTTAGTCTGTTAACAATTAAGATATTTGTATTGGACTCCTCGATTGGATTTAACCCTGAATGATCTGGAAACGTATCAAAGTAAATAACACCCTCGTAATTTAGTTTTTTCAATTGAATAAAAAGTTCAACTGTAGCGACTGGGTTGATCGTTCCGGCCATTAAGCCATCATCCCGCTTTCCATATCCATCATTCAAATGAATTCCAAATATTTTTGAATAACGGTTTGCTAAAAATGCCGAGAAAGCAGGCATTTCACCTGCGTATAATATATGGGCAAAGTCTATAGTGACACCAATATTGTCTGCTCCTACCTCTTTAATTGCAAGTAAAGTTGTAGCCATATTAGGAAGAAGAGCATTAGCTCTAGGTTCATTTGGTTTATATTCTATAGCAACTTTGCAATTCGGATCATGAGCACAGACCTGATCAAGTGCATACACTGTATTATCCCAAATCGAAGAGTAGTCGGCTTGCATTGGGTAGTCAAACCCATCCTGACCCATCCATAAAGTCATAACATCTCCGCCCATTCGTTGCAGAGCATCAATTCCTCTTTTGGTTAAGTCTATCGCTTTTTGCCTTATTAATTTATCTGGGTTTGTAAACGCGCCAAGTGCAAAAGCAGGCTCAGAGTAATAACGCATTGCCAATCCGTTTAATTTTAGCCCGTTATCATTGAGTGCTTTTATAATGTTTTTTTCTTCATTTGACGAAATATGGTCTGGGAAATTTAAGTCTGCTGCATCCATCCCGTTAACGAGCCCGGCAGCTTCGATCATTCCCAATATGCCCCGATTGTTTGCCAACGACTTAAAAGCGTTAAGTCTAGCAGCATATTTGGGATGTGTATTGTGATGTTTCACTGTAGTGCCTCAACTGTTTTCAAAAAGATGTGGATGTTCTTTTTCAAGTGGTGTCAGAATTAAGATTAGTTGGTTTAGGTGGATTTTCATTTTTTTTCTAGCAAGTTTAACATCATGTTTTTCCAAAGCTTGTATTAAATCCTTATGTTCTTGAAATGCTTTTTTTTGCCTACCGTCGATCGGTAACAATAGCTGACGTGCTCTGTCGACTTGAACCCAGCCAGTTTTTGTCACTTTTGCTAAATTTTTATAGCCTGTAAAATCCATAATCATTTCATGCATTTCGGCATCCAATTTATAAAAACCTTGATAATCATCGGTATCAGCTAAAACTTTCTGCAGTTTTAAGTTTCTATTTAGATCTTTAAGTTGTTGCTCTGTAATTTTGGAGGCAAGAATTTCGATACATGCTAATTCTATAGCTTCCCTTAAGAAGGCACCCTCTCTAATGTCCTGTAGTGAAAATTTTGAAACAAATGTTCCTGATTGTGGAACGACTTCTACCAAACTCTCATTCCTAAGCTTTGCCAATGCCTCAGAGACAGGTGAGCGTGATACTCCCAGTACATTGCAGATATATTGTTTGCGAATTATTTCTCCTGGCAAAAAATTGAGTTCCATTATTGCTTCACGAACGGCCAGGAATGTTCTGTCTGTGAGTGATCCTTGAAAATTATCCAAGGTACGTATCTTCGGTTTTGGGGTCATAAATTTAATACTTAAGTCTTGCATTCATCAAAGGATAGCCGATAATACTAACATGTTAGTATAACTCTTATCTAACTGGCAACAGCTACCACAGTCACAGCCGAAAGTATCAGAAATGCATCAAGCGCATTCAACAATTGTTTTAGGTGATAAAGATAATGTCGCAATCGCATTAAAGGCGATCTTAAAAGACGACTCGATAGGCGAATTAGGTTTGAGCGCTAGGACCGATATTCCAAAAGGACATAAAGTTGCTAAACGGGCGATACCTAGTGGGGAGGCTGTTTTTAAGTACGGTCAAATAATAGGTAGATCAACAAAAGACATTTCTGCCGGAGAGCACGTTCATACACATAATATTGAATTCACAGATCACAAATCAGGATATGAATTTGCTACTGAGGTTCAGAATAAGTCAAGTGTAGCGGATAATGCTGAGTTTTTAGGCTATCAGCGTGACGATGGAACAGTTGGCACTCGCAATTATATTGGGATTTTGACTTCTGTGAATTGCTCCGGGAGTGTAGCTAAATTTGTTGCAGAGGANGCCGAAAAAAGTGGGCTACTAAAGCGATATAAAAATGTGGATGGGGTCGTTCCAATCGTTCATGGTAGCGGGTGTGGGATGGCTAATTCTGGTGANGGTTACGATTTATTATTTCGAACCCTNTCAGGTTATGCAAGGAATCCTAACTTTGCNGCCATTTTACTAATTGGGCTTGGCTGTGAAGTAATGCAGATTACTGATTTAGTTGGAAAAAATAGATTACAGAATGAAGAAAGTTTTCGCTATATGACAATCCAAAGTGAGGGCGGTACTTCGAAAACAATTGAAAGGGGCATNAGCACTTTAACNGAATTGCTTGAATATGCAGACCAATCTAAACGACAGCCGTCATCNGTTTCAAAGCTTACAGTCGGATTACAATGCGGGGGATCTGATGGTTATTCGGGAATAACTGCTAATCCGGCTTTAGGTGTTGCCTCTGATATTCTCGTTCAACATGGCGGCATTTCNATATTGTCTGAAACTCCTGAAATTTATGGTGCTGAGCATCTTNTGACNCGCAGAGCATTAACTGAAGAAATTGGAAAAAAACTATTAGATAGGATCAGTTGGTGGGAAAACTACACGGCTAGAAATGGGGGGGAAATGAATAATAATCCTTCACCAGGAAACAAACGTGGTGGCTTAACTACGATCCTTGAAAAGTCGCTTGGTGCAGTTGCCAAAGGTGGTGTTTCGCCATTAGCAGGTGTTTTTGAATATGGGGAAAAAATTGATACTCATGGATTTGTATATATGGACAGTCCTGGATATGATCCTTGCTCAGTCACTGGGCAGATAGCATCAGGGGCAAATATAATTGTGTTCACGACTGGACGAGGGTCAGTTTCAGGCTACAAACCATCGCCATGTATAAAGTTATCAACAAATACAGGTATGTATCGCAGAATGTCTGGTGATATCGATTTAGATTGTGGGGATATAATCGAGAATGGCGTTACCCTTGAAGAAAAGGGAAAACAAATTTTTGAGCAAATAGTTAGGGTTGCGTCTGGTCAGAAAACCAAGAGNGAAGAGCTTGGGTTTGGTGGTTCGGAATTCGTACCCTGGCAAATTGGCGCGGTTATGTAATGTTTTATTAATCGGGAGTAATTTATGAGGCTTAANGGAAAAACAGCTGTTGTTACTGCAGCGGGAGCGGGTATCGGCAAAGCAACTGCGGTAGCTTTTGCGGAACAGGGGGCTCACGTCATCGCCACCGATATAAGTAATGAATCTTTCGCAGAATTACAGCATCTAGGAATAGAAACTTATCAGCTAGATGTTTTAGATGCGCACTCTGTTAAAGGCTTTGCTGAAAAATGTACTGAAGTTGATATTTTGTTTAACTGTGCNGGCTATGTGCATCACGGATCTATAATAGATTGTGATGAGGCGGCTTTTGATTTCTCAATGAGCTTAAATGTAAAGGGGAACTATCAAGTTTCAAAGGCCTTTTTNCCAAACATGCTCAAACGTGAAAATGCCAGTATAATATTTGTTGCTTCCGCTGTTTCGTCACTCATTGCTGCACCAAATCGTTTTATTTATGGAGTTTCCAAAGCAGCGGTTATTGGAATGATGAAATCAATAGCAGCAGATTTCATAACACAGGGCGTTAGAGCCAATGCAATATGTCCGGGTACAGTTGAGTCTCCTAGCTGGCATCAGAGAGTAAAATCGCAAGCCGTAAATGAAGAAGATATAGAAAGTGTGCGAAAAGCTTTTGTTGATCGGCAGCCAATGGGCAGAATTGGTCAGCCAAATGAAATTGCAGAGTTAGCAGTTTATCTCGCATCAGATGAAAGTTCTTTCGTAACTGGGCAAGCAATTTCGATTGATGGGGGTTGGACTAATACATGACTTTACGAAAATTTTNGCANANTNTNATGATAAAAAATATTCCCAAAAGAAAGATTGGTCAGACCGGCATTCAAATTAGCGAGCTGGGCCTTGGCTGTGCCCCGCTAGGTGGAAACTTAGTTGATCTCAGCCGTCAAGAAGCAGTTGAACTTCTTATGGCTGCAATGGAAAATGGTATAAAATATTTTGATACCGCACCTTGGTATGGTTTTGGTAGGTCAGAGCGTGTTGTTGGTGACTGTATTAGGGGCTTTAATTATATTCTATCAGATAAGGTTGGAAGATTGCTTGGTCCCGGTGCTGTGGATGATCCGT
>NYSJ01000049.1 GCA_002682975.1 Paracoccaceae bacterium | reverse complement strand
TGGCGGTTTATCACGGTTAAATGCCTCAACTCAAATGGTTAAGCGAGCCTATATAATAGGCGTGGAAGCAGAAAGTATATCAAAACAGTTGGAATGTGAATCTGTGATTTGTGAAAATATGAAAAAAGCAGTGGAACAGGCTACCGAAGATTCATCGCTTGGTGACGTAGTTTTATTGGCCCCCGCAGCATCGAGTTTTGATCAATATGATAATTTCGAGCGTCGTGGTGAAGATTTTATTTTTCAAGTAGAGAGGGTCATCGAAGGTGCAAAAAAAAGTAAAACGGTATAAATGTGGTGCTCTTGGGATCTGATTATTGATTTAAAACAAAGTAATACTGGTATTTTTAAAAAAAATTAGTAAACTTGCGTGAGAGATCTCAGAAAATGAGACAACGGGCAGTGCTAGGCAGATAAAATGACAGAAATGGCATATGGTTCCTCCGGAGCTGTGGATGGTGAGGCGGTTCTCTCCAGATGGTGGCGAACGTTAGATAAGTCAGTTCTTACTGCAGTGCTTATTCTTTTCAGCATTGGCTTATTATTGGGTCTCGCATCATCGCCACCTTTGGCGGAGAAAAATGGATTACAGCCCTTTCACTATGTATATCGACAGGCGATATTTGGATCGCTTGCGCTAATTGTTCTTGTGGNATTCTCTATGATGTCACCAAAAGTTGTTCGAAGGCTTGGCGTAATAGGGTTTTTAGGATGTTTTGTTGCGCTGATTTTATTGCCCTTTTTTGGTACTGATTTTGGTAAGGGTGCTATCAGGTGGTATGGGCTGGGTTTTGCATCAATTCAGCCTTCAGAGTTTCTAAAGCCGGGATTTATAGTTACCGTGGCCTGGTTAATATCGGCGAGTGGTCAAATTAATGGGCCGCCAGGACGGCTTTGGTCGTTTTTCATTACGATGATTGTNGTAGCTTTATTAGTTNTACAGCCAGATTTTGGTCAGGCATGCNTAATACTGTTTGGTTGGGGAGTAGTCTATTTCATTGCCGGTGCGTCATTTATATTGCTCGCAATCTTAGCAGTAATGGTCGTGATGGCGGGGTCAATGGCCTATTCTNTGTCTGAGCATTTTGCAAAACGAATAGATGGTTTCTTGATGTCTGATATCGATCCTCGGACTCAGCTAGGCTATGCCACTAATGCAATACAAGAAGGCGGTTTTTTTGGGGTGGGTGTTGGTGAGGGGCAGGTTAAGTGGTCCCTACCAGATGCACACACAGATTTTATAATTTCAGTTGCTGCTGAAGAATATGGATTGCTTTTGGTAGTTTTGATCATCTTGCTGTACACTTGGATCGTTCTGATTTCTCTAACAAGGCTTCTTAAGGAGAGAGATGCATTTGTCCGCTTGGCTGGTTCGGGCTTGGTAGCGATGTTTGGCGTTCAGGCCATTATTAACGTCGGCGTGGCTGTAAGATTGCTCCCTGCTAAAGGTATGACATTGCCCTTCGTTAGCTATGGAGGTTCTTCGATAATNGCNATGGGTATCACGCTGGGAATGCTTCTCGCATTAACAAGGGCTAGGCCACAAAAAGATATAGGTGATATTTTTAATGGGCATTAAGTTATGAGTGTTAGAATGCTTGTTTTGGCAGCTGGTGGAACGGGAGGTCACATGTTCCCGGCGCAGGCNCTTGCGGAGGAGATGATATCAAGCGGCTGGCAAGTAAAATTATCAACAGANCGAAGAGGTGCTAGATATACCAATAACTTTCCATCCGATGTAGATGTTTCGATAATTAAGTCTGCTACATTTTCCGGTGCGTCGATTTTNGGGAAAGTATTAGTGCCTATCATAATATTTTATGGAGTTTTNCAGTCAGTATTATGGTTTAAAAGTAACAAGCCAGATTGTGTNGTTGGCTTTGGAGGTTATCCAAGTATTCCTGCTGTTTTAGCGGCTCTTATNTTGCGTATTCCAACAATTCTACATGAGCAAAATGGAGTTTTAGGGCGAGTTAATAGGCTCTTTGCAAAAAGGGTAGATTTCGTAGCCTTTGGTATTTTGCCAGAGAATTTTACTACCAAAAACGCTGGTTATATTGGAAATCCTGTCAGAAATTCTATTTTNAAATTTAAGGATTCTCCGTATATTCCTCCTGGTGACTATCCAATTAACATNTTGGTTATTGGAGGTAGCCAGGGTGCTAGAATTATGGCTGACATAGTTCCTGCTGCGCTATCATCATTGTCTGAAAAGGACAAAAAAAATTTANAAGTTANGCATCAGGCTAGACCTGAAGATAAAGAGAGAGTAGTTGAGCTGTATTCTGAGGGTNATATCAGAGCAGAAGTGTCCAGCTTTTTCGATGATGTGGCTAGGCGTATTTCAGAGGCTCAGTTAGTAATAAGTCGCTCAGGGGCCTCTTCGNTCGCTGATATTGCTACAATAGGTCGTCCTTCAATTTTGGTTCCCTTAAAATCTGCTTTAAGAGATGAACAATCGGCCAATGCTTTGAGTATGACAAGTGTGAATTCAGCGGTCAGCATAATTGAAGACGACTTTACTGTGGAGAGGCTTACAGTTTGTGTTTCTAAATTTTTGTCCTCTCCTAAAAATGCTAAAGCGATGGCTGCAGCGGCTTTAAAAAGATCTTCTAAAAACTCTGTTACACGACTGTCTGAATTAATCATAAATCTGGTTNTACAAAAGAAAGATGGGTNGAAACCGACTAGCTTGCCNATCAAGAAGGGAACGCTCGAGTGAATNTGTCTACGAAGTTTCCTGTNGAAATTGGCCCGATACATTTCATAGGTATTGGTGGCATAGGCATGTCAGGNATCGCAGAGATCTTAATTAACCAAGGTTACTCGGTTCAAGGTTCTGATTTGAGGAAAACNGAAATTACCTCGCGATTAGAGGAAATGGGTGCTTGCATAAAAGTTGGTCATGATAGAGATAATCTTGAGAATGCAGTAGTCGTAGTAATCTCGTCGGCAATCAATAAGGANAATCCTGAGCTAAGGCATGCTCGTGCCGTTGGTTTGCCGGTTGTCCGTAGAGCAGAAATGCTCGCGGAGCTAATGAGAATGAGGTCAAACGTAGCAATCGCCGGCACTCACGGGAAAACAACGACTACAACTTTAGTCGCTACTTTGTTAGATGAAGGTGGGTTCGATCCGACAGTTATAAATGGAGGAATAATTCATGCCTATGGTTCTAATGCAAGGGCTGGAACCGGTGAATGGATGGTTGTAGAGGCTGATGAAAGTGACGGTACTTTTACGAGACTACCAGCAACTATTGCTGTCGTGACGAATATAGACCCAGAACATTTAGAGCATTGGGGTGACTTTGAAGCATTGAAAAAAGGGTTTTTGGATTTCATCTCTAAAATTCCTTTTTATGGTGTCGCAATCTGTTGTAGTGACCACCCAGAGGTGCAAAAACTTATTGGCAAAATTTCTGATCGCCGAATTAAAACTTTTGGCTTTAATNCTCAGTCCGACGTTAAGGCTGTGAACCTTAAGTATATTAAGGGAGAGGCACATTTTGATGTAAAATTCCAGAAAGAGAATTTTACGATTAAAGGTTGTGTTCTTCCTATGCCTGGTGATTATAACGTCTTAAATGCCCTGGGTGCAATCGCAGTAGCTCATCATCTTGGTCTTGACGGTAATAAAATTCGTATGGCTTTAGCAGGTTTTAAAGGGGTTAATCGTCGGTTTACAAAGGTTGGAGAATTAAACGGCATTACCTTTATAGACGATTACGGCCATCATCCCGTTGAGATATCATCNGTGCTACGTGCAGCAAGGCAGATAAGTTCTGGGCGTATTATAGCGGTNCANCAGCCTCATAGATACACTCGACTTAATGCCCTTTTTAAAGATTTTTGTTCTTGTTTTAATGATGCCGATATAGTTGCAATTGCAGATGTATATTCTGCTGGAGAAGAAAAAATNCCTGGTGCAAGTAGAGATGATCTTGTTTCAGGTTTACTTCGGCACGGTCATCGACATGCTATTTCTGTCTCTAATTTAGAAGAATTATCACAAATAGTAACTGCTAATGCCAAACCGGGTGATGTTGTTATATGTTTAGGTGCTGGGTCAATAAGCTCTTGGGCCAGTNCCCTCCCAAAACTGTTACATGATGGGTTTTAATATGGTTATAGACTTCCCCAAAACTCGAGGCAAATTTACCGAAAACCAGAAACTTTCTGACCTTACCTGGTTGAAGGTAGGGGGTCCGGCGGAATTTTTTTTCCAGCCCGCAGATTTAAAGGATTTAATGAATTTTTTATCAAAATTACCTGACAGTACATCACTTTTTCCAATAGGAGTTGGGTCTAATTTAATTGTACGTGATGGGGGCTTAAAGGGTGTTGTGATAAGGTTGGGCAGAGGTTTTAACTCTGTTGAGTTTTTAAATGGTGTAGTAGTGGCAGGCGCGGCTGCTNTAGACTCATTTGTTGCCCGCAAAGCTGCCGATCACGGTTATGATTTAACATTCCTGCGAACAATCCCTGGCTCTATAGGTGGGGCATTAAAAATGAACGCAGGTTGTTATGGAAAATATATTTCAGACTATTTCGTATCTGCCAAGGCAGTGAACCGCAGTGGTGATTTGGTTAAGTTGGAAAAGTCTGATGTTTTATTCTCATATCGAAACACAGACTTACCGACTGATCTTGTTGTCGTTGAAGTAACTTTTGCACCGCCCTTGGGNGAGGTAGACAGATTGCACGAAAAAATGCGCCTTCAAAAAGAAAAACGAGATAGTGAGCAGCCAACCAATGATATTACTGCTGGTAGTACCTTCCGCAATCCTTGTGGATACTCAAGTTCAGGAGCGGTTAATGAAAACCATAATTTAAAAGCGTGGAAGGTAATTGAAGATGCAGGCCTTAGGGGTTTTAAGATGGGTGCAGCTAAAATGCATGAAAAGCATCCAAATTTTTTAACTAATATTGGTGGTTCTACCGCTTCAGAATTAGAGGAATTAGGCGAGTTGGTAAGAAAAAAGGTGTTCCAAAATTCAGGAATTGATTTACAGTGGGAAATTATTAGGGTCGGAGACCCTTGAGAATGACGTCTTAAAAAAGACGCAAAAGCCTGTAAAGGGCAAGTGAGGCGATGGGCATTTCGAGCGGAAAAGGTCCCAAAGTTGTTTTATTAATGGGTGGTCACTCCTTAGAAAGGGAGGTGTCGCTCGTTTCTGGACAGGCATGTTCAGCAGCTTTGAGGGGTGAGGGTTTTGAGGTTTTAGAGCTTGATGCTGGGCATGATATTGTTCAGCGTTTATCACAGTTGAGACCTGATGTGGTTTTCAATGCTCTTCATGGGCGATGGGGCGAGGATGGTTCTATACAGGGGGTACTGGAATGGTTGAGAATTCCATATACTCATTCTGGAGTGACGGCTTCTGCTTTGGCGATGGACAAACAGAAATGTAAGCATGTTTTTTCTAGTTTTGGGTTACCTGTAGCACCAGGTTTTACGGTTGATAAATCAAGTTTAATAAAATCACATCCGCTTCAAAAGCCCTATGTGGTGAAGCCAATAAATGAAGGTTCTTCGATTGGAGTTTATTTTGTGAATCCAATAGAGGACCCGCCACTTTGTATGCCTACAGAAATGCCAAAAACTGTGATGGTTGAGGAATATATTGCAGGAAGAGAACTTACAGTAACGGTAATGGGCAAGAAAGCCTTAGCTGTCACTGATATAATCACACAAGAATGGTACGATTACGATGCTAAATACAAAAACGGCGGATCGTTTCATGAAGTACCTGCCAAAATTCCGCGCGAAATTCAGGATAAATGCTTAGAGTACGCTCTCAGCGCACATCAAGTGATTGGCTGTAGGGGTATCAGTAGGGCGGATTTTCGTTGGAATGAAAAGTTAGGGATGGATGGTTTGATTTTATTAGAAATAAACACTCAACCTGGTATGACGCCTACTTCCCTTGTCCCTGAGCAGGCTGAGATTTGTGGTGTTAAATTTGGTGAGCTCTGCAAGTGGTTGGTGGAGGATGCATCGTGCGATCGTTGAGACAAAAAGTCAGAGGGAATATTGATCCAGCTCCTTCACGTGTTGCATATCGTATAATGCGGTTATTGCTAATACCACGATTGCGCTTAATTTTTACTTTAGGCTTTCCATCACTTTTAATTTTTTGTGCAACTTTAGGATTATTTATAAATATTAATGTTTGGGAAAATATCAGCGCGATCAAAAAAGACTTAAAACTTGCGTTCGTTGAAAGGCCCGAATTTATGATAAAGGTTGCGTCTATTGACGGTTCTTCGGACGAGTTAGCAAACGAAATAAGAGAAATACTACCGCTGGATTTTCCGGTAAGTTATTTCGATCTAGACATAAAATATCTTCACAAAGTTGTGAATGAGATTCCAGCAGTTGCTTCCGCTGCAATTAAAATATCAGCAGGTGGCGTACTGCAAATTAATGTAGCAGAGAAATCGCCTGCTTTTATATGGCGAAAAGACAATGTCATGTCGGTAATTGATGAGACAGGTAGTTTCATACGAATAGCAAATTCAAGAGTAGATTATCCCAAACTTCCATTAGTCGTTGGCGAAGCTGCTGATCTCGCAGTTTCAGAAATTTCAAGTTTAATGCAGGCTAATGAATATTTTAAAGATCATGTGAGAGCTTTCATAAGGGTAGGGGAACGACGTTGGGATCTTATCTTAGAAAATAATGTCAGAATTATGCTCCCTCAAAGAGAATTTTTGGCAGCGTTTGATCGCTTAATGTTGATGAATGAGGCTGGCCAATTATTGTCAGGTAGGCTGTCAAATATTGATATGAGACTAGTGGTACGTCCAACTGTAAGGGTGGATACAGTTTCGGTTGATCCCTTGAAGACCAATATTAATGGAGATTTGTAATAATGGCTGACTTTTATGAACTGCAGCGGGCTATGAGAGCTATGCGTCAAGCTGCATTACAACGTGGTGCACTAGCTATCCTTGATCTTGGCAGCTCAAAAATTGGATGTTTGATACTGCGCTTCGATGGGCTTGACTCGGGCATTGCGTCTGATCAAGTAGGATCTTTGGCTGGTCAGACATCTTTTCAAGTTGTAGGTTCTGCGATTACTCGGTCTCGTGGGGTCGAATT
>NYSJ01000048.1 GCA_002682975.1 Paracoccaceae bacterium | reverse complement strand
AAATAGTAAAAAAGGCGTCGAACTATACTCCACCTGAAAGCCAGCCACTAATTCACTTTCTGCCTCTGGAAGATCAAAAGGCGGCCTATTTGTTTCAGCTAAAGCCGAGATGAAAAATAGAAAAACCATAGGAAGATGTGGCAACCAGTACCAATTAAAAATACCTAAGTTACCATCCTGCGCGCGAACTATATCCCCAAAATTCATCGAGCCAGTTGAAATTATAACTCCGATAATAATCAAACCAATGGATACCTCGTAAGAAATCATCTGTGCAGCGGATCTCAATGAACCCAGGAAGGGATACTTCGAGTTTGACGCCCACCCTCCCATGATCACGCCATAAACTTCCAAAGAAGAAATTGCGAAAACAAACAATAGAGCGACATTAATATCAGATAAAACCCAACCGTCATTAAGTGGAATAACCGCCCAAGCGAGAATTGCCATTACGAAAGAAATCAATGGAGCCAAAAAAAACACGGGCTTATCTGCACCAGCAGGAATAATTATCTCCTTGAAGACGAGCTTTAGCATGTCAGCTCCAGATTGAAGTAGGCCGAAAGCACCCACTACATTGGGACCACGTCGCATCTGAACTGCTGCCCAAACTTTGCGATCCGCGTAAATCAAAAAATACGCAGATAACAANAGAAAGACGGCCATCATTAAACCTTGAGAAATTAAAATTAAAGCAACGCCCCAAGAGGAATTTAAAAACTCAGCCATTAGCCCTCGCTTTACAACAAAACTTTGTTGTCATTGCCCACAAAAACGATGATGAAAAGTCAATTTTTTCAGCAATTCCATTGTAAAAACCTATAATTTTAGATCTTACTCTGGTCCCTATGAGTGATAGCATTTTCATAACCTGTATCTTTATATCAACATTAGCTTACTCAGCCGCAATTCTGCCAGTACTCCTGGCTCTTGCTTGAGCTGACAATTCACTCATCAAGATCGAGGCCCTGGCGATTGGGTTGGTTAAATAGAAATCCTCAATAGCATAGATAAAATTACCCTTATCCAAGTCCCTGAGTCCCTCTGGCGTCCAGTCGCTCTCTACCAACATATCAATGTCATTTAGATGAGGATATTCACCAAACAGAACCTCACGAAGCTGAGCTAAGGTATCAAACTCTAGAGTTAAATCTAAAATTTGCGAAAGAGCTCTCAGAATTGCCCAATTCTCCCGCGCTTCACCCGGCGCAAATCCAGATCTATTAGCCAGCTGGGGGCGCCCCTCTGTATTCACAAATATACCACTTTCTTCCGTGTATGCAGCGGCTGGAAGGATAACATTTGCTCTGTGAGCACCTTGATCGCCATGGCTACCCTGGTAAATAACGAAAGGCCCATTAGGAATATTGATCTCATCTGAGCCAAGATTAAATATTACCTCATAGTTTTCTAGATCAGCAATGCCTTTAGGACTAGTTGCCTCAATATCCATGGCACCAACTCTCGAAGCTGCTGTATGTAGAACTAAAAACTTACAATTCGAAGCACTTGCCAGCTGCATTGCATGACCGAGCACTGCAGGTCCATCTGAGCCCTTCAAAGCACCAATTCCTAAAATGATAATTGCACGCTTAGCCTTAGCAACTTTCAATCCGCGTACACTTAGTTTCTCCAAAGCCAAGCGGTCAGATCCCAAATGTGAATACTCATAAGTCAAATCTAATCTGGGCCCAAGTAAATGAACATTAGCCCCATGAGACCACGCTTTACGTATGCGAGCGTTTAGAACAGGTGCCTCAATCCGAGGATTACTTCCAATCAGAAATATTTCATCAGCAAGGTCAATATCGTCAATGCTTGCATTACCCACATACCCAGACCTATTATTCTCAGGTAAATGGGCACCGTCTGTCCTACATTCAACGACGCCACCCATGCTTTCTAACAATTTCTTAAAGGCATATGCTGACTCTGTTGAAACCAAATCCCCAACCAGCCCCATGATTTTTTTCCCAGAAATCTCATCTGCAGTAAATTTTAAAGCTTCACTCCAACTAACCGAAACCAATTTACCATCTTTTCGTATGTAGGGTTTGTCTAACCTTTGCCGCCTAAGACCATCCCAAACGAACCGCGTTTTATCTGAAATCCATTCCTCGTTAATACCATCGTGGTTGAGTGGCAGTATGCGCATAACTTCCCTGCCTTTTGTGTCCACTCTTATATTTGAGCCCAAGGCATCCATGACATCTATTGTCTCAGTATTAGACAGTTCCCACGGCCGGGCTGTGAAGGAATAGGGCTTAGAGGTAAGAGCACCAACAGGACAAAGATCAATTATATTACCCTGCAAATTACTATCCAAAGTCTCATTTAGGTAACTGGTTATCTCTGCGTCCTCGCCACGGCCTGTTTGCCCCATTTGACTTATCCCAGCGACTTCAGAAGTAAATCTAACACATCGAGTACAGCTGATACATCTTGTCATATTGGTAGATACCAGTGGACCCAAGTCAAGATCATCTACCGCACGCTTAGCTTCTTTAAATCGACTGAAATCCACTCCGAACGCCATAGCTTGATCCTGAAGATCACATTCGCCACCCTGGTCACAAATCGGGCAATCTAGAGGGTGATTAATCAATAAAAACTCCATTACCCCTTCCCGCGCCTTTTTGACCATTTTTGAGTTGGTCCGCACCACTGGGGGTTGACCATCAGGTCCTGGCCGCAAGTCTTTCACTTGCATAGCGCAAGATGCTGTAGGCTTAGGGGGGCCACCAACCACCTCCACCAGACACATCCGACAGTTTCCTGCAATGGATAACCTCTCATGATAACAAAACCTGGGTATTTCTATACCGACAATCTCACAGGCTTGAATGAGCGTCATTGCACCATCAACCTCAATTTCGTGGTCATCAATTATAATTTTTTTTAGTTCTGTCATTTTTCTACTTGATGATAAAATTAACTATTAACTTACGATTATTTATAAACATTACTTAAATATTAACATCCACAAACCCAACTCCAAATCCAACTAAACCAGTAGATACAAAAACATATCGTCACGTTTCAATTTCGTCATATCCTGCAACGTCCCTTGAGGTTTATTGANTTATTACTCAAAATTTCTGATACGTCATCTGGACCTAAATCCCAGGTAACATCTGATGTCCCAAACTTGTTCACACAATAAATTGTAGCCTCGTATCTACCAGCTTCTTTGGCACCACTTAATGAACGATGCGCACGCGGCACTGTAATCTCAAAATCTTTCTTGTCAGACGCTATCTTTAATTTCGTATTAAACATAATACCATCAAAAGCTACTCGGTTTTCATTAATCCGAGCAGTGCATCCGATAAGTAAGAACAGCGAGAATGATATGACTAAGATTTTGCTCAATTTTAGCTCACTCAGCGGCAATTGATTTAATTCTATTAGCGTATTTTTTATTTATAATTCTATCCTCTATTTCATTTCTGAAATTTCTAATAAGACCCTGAATTGGCCAAGCCGCAGCATCCCCTAAGGCACAAATAGTATGACCTTCAACTTGCTTGGTTACATCGAAGAGCATATCAATCTCTTCTTTCTCGGCGTTTCCTAGCACCAGTCGCTCCATAACTCTCATCATCCAGCCAGTTCCCTCGCGGCATGGTGTACATTGACCACAGCTTTCATGCTTATAAAATTTCGATAGGCGCCATATAGCTTTAATTATGTCTACAGAGTTATCCATCACAATTACCGCTGCAGTGCCTAAACCTGAACCTAGGTCGCCCCGCAAATAATCGAAGTCCATAATTGCATCTTTCATATCCTCGCCACGTACGCACGGAACTGATGACCCCCCTGGAATAACTGCCTTAAGATTCTCCCATCCTCCGCGAATTCCCCCACAATGTTTATCAATCAATTCATGGAAGGATATCGACATTGCCTCCTCTACCACACAAGGATTATTTACGTGTCCAGAAATAGCAAAAAGTTTTGTTCCAAAATTATTTGGCCTGCCGAACGATGAAAACCAATCTGGACCTCGCCTAAGAATAGTTGGCACGACAGCTATTGATTCTACATTATTTACAGTTGTAGGACATCCATATAAACCAGATCCAGCTGGAAACGGTGGTTTCATTCGCGGCATGCCTTTTTTGCCCTCTAAACTCTCAAGTAGAGCTGTTTCCTCACCGCATATGTAGGCTCCTGCCCCGTGATGAAGAAAAATATCAAAATCCCACCCAGAATTACACGCATTTTTACCGACAAGACCAGCTTCATACGCTTCATCAATCGCTAACTGAAGCATTTCTCGCTCTCGTATATATTCACCACGAATATATATGTAACAACAGTTTGCAGCCATTGCGAACGACGCAATTAAACATCCCTCTATCAAAGTATGAGGATCATGCCTCATTATCTCTCTGTCTTTACAAGTGCCTGGCTCACTCTCATCCGCATTAACTACTAAATATGAAGGACGCCCGTCACTTTCCTTAGGCATAAATGACCACTTTAAACCTGTTGGAAAACCGGCACCACCACGACCTCTTAAACCAGAAGCCTTCATTTGCTCAACTATCCAATCCCGACCGTTAACTAAAAGAGCTTTGGTATTATCCCAATGGCCCCTTGCTATAGCTCCACGAAGTGTTCGGTCGTGCATGCCATAAATATTTGTGAAGATACGATCTTTATCGTTCAACATTTATTCAATATTCCTTATAAATTAACGTGCCCGCCACATTATTATCCCAGATATTATGGCCCATAAGAAAGCTACTAATGCTAAAAAATCTATAAGGAGAGCGTACCTTCCCGGTAAACCAAGGTAAGGACCCAACCACTGCGCTAAGAGCCAAAGCAACATGGCAACAGCAATTACTGCACCCACTACCCGGCCCTGCCTTAAGTCGCTTCTTCTTTCCCTAACCACCATTATNCTTTTCAATTCCAATGATCCAAGTTGATTAATTTTTAGTATCTCGAGCCTGCTCAACAAAGTTTTTCAACCTGTTCAAACTCACAGCTCCAGATAAATTCGAATATACCCAGTTAATTTCACCAGCGCTCCAGCTAGAAAGTTGNGAAATGTAAAATATACCTAAGCGATTTAGAGCACTTTTCGCCTTTTCACCCAATCCTACAAGGCGTGATAAATCTTCAGAAACCGCCTTTTTGGGAGCCTTAAATGTTTTAGGTTTTTTTGTTGGCAATCGCTCTGCNGTTTTTTTCGTATCTTCCAGCCATGGTGTTACAAGTGGCGTTTCACCACCGTCTATGCGCTTGATGGTATCTTTTAAATCATCCGCCATCTGCACACTTCCATTAAACCGGGTACGCCCACTTTCGTATTCCATTAGAGACGTTAAACCATTTATCGGCTCCGATGCAAATCTACCATTCTGCGGACCTGGAGTGGGCAGTTTCTCAACTGCTAGATCCTCAATTATCTGNGCAAATGTATCTTTGCTTAAGTCTTCGAAGTAGTCTTTACCAATTTGAGCCATAGGGGCATTAGAACAAGCACCCAAGCACTCAACCTCTTCCCAACTAAAATTTCCATCACTCGATAATTCGTGCGGATTAGGCGAAATTTTTTCTTTACAGACACCAATTAGATCTTCAGCCCCACATAACATNCACGAGAGAGTGCCACAGATCTGAAAGTGNGCAACCCTGCCAACGGGCTTCAGGTGAAACATAAAATAAAATGTGGCAACCTCTAGAGCTCTCATGTGCGCCATGCCTAACAAATCTGCCACATACTCTATTGCTGGTTTTGAAAGCCACCCTTCTTGCTCCTGAGCCCTCCAAAGCAAAGGAATAATTGCAGACGCCTCACGACCCTGCGGATATTTCTTAATTTGAGCTTCAGCCCACNCTTTGTTTTTAGTAGTAAACGAGAAAAATGTCGGCTGTTCCTCGTGCAATCGTCGTAACATTAGCGGTCAATCTCTCCAAATACTATATCCATTGTTCCGATTATAGCGGCAACATCTGCCAATTGATGGCCAGATGCCATATGATCCATAGCCTGCAAATGCAAGTAGCCCGGGGCCCGCAATTTTGCTCTATAGGGCTTATTAGAACCGTCTGATACNAGGTAGACGCCGAATTCCCCTTTTGGTGCTTCCACAGAGGCATAAACTTCCCCTTCTGGCACATGAAAACCTTCTGTGTATAGTTTAAAATGATGGATTAATGCCTCCATTGAGCCTTTCATTTCAGCACGTTTAGGGGGTGTTATCTTACCACGAGCAAGTATCTCACCATGCTCGACTAACAGCTTGGATACCGCTTGCTTGATTATAATAAGAGACTGCCGCATTTCCTCCATGCGAACCAAATACCTGTCATAACAATCTCCATTCTTTCCAATCGGCACCTTGAAATCAAACTCGTCGTAACATTCGTAAGGTTGAGATCTCCTCAAATCCCATGCCAAACCAGAACCACGTACCATAACACCAGAAAAGCCAAATTTTTGTATATCATCTTCAGTAACTATTCCNATGTCGACGTTACGCTGTTTGAATATTCTGTTTTCAGTCAACAAGTCATCAATATCTCTCAAAACAGCAGGGAATTCTTCAGCCCAAGTAGCAATATCTTTAAGTAAATCATCAGGTAAGTCCTGATGAACTCCTCCTGGCCTAAAATATGCAGCATGCAAACGGGCGCCACAGGCTCNCTCGTAGAAAACCATGAGCTTTTCACGCTCCTCGAACCCCCATAATGGTGGCGTCAAAGCACCTACATCCATGGCCTGCGTGGTAACATTCAATAAATGACTCAGAATTCTACCTATCTCAGAATATAAAACCCTTATTAATGATGCTCTTCGTGGCACTGCTACTTTAGTCAATTTTTCTATTGCCAAACACCATGCATGCTCNTGGTTCATTGGAGCCACATAATCTAATCTATCAAAGTAAGGTAAGTTTTGGAGATAAGTTCTACTCTCCATTAGCTTTTCAGTACCTCTGTGCAACAGTCCGATGTGAGGGTCACAGCGCTCAACAATTTCACCGTCTAGCTCAAGGACAAGCCTCAAAACGCCATGTGCGGCAGGATGCTGGGGCCCAAAGTTTATATTAAAGTTTCTTATTTTTTGTTCACTCGTGAGAGTGTCTCTAAAACCCTTTGACCCGTCCATTAGCTTGTCCCCTCTTTTTCATCATCGGGCATTATATACTCCGCCCCTTCCCAAGGACTCATAAAATCAAATTGCCGGTATTCCTGTGTCAAGCTTACAGGCTCATAAACTACTTTCTTTTGCGCNTCATCATACCGAACTTCATTATAACCAGTAGTCGGAAAATCTTTTCGTAATGGGAAACCCTGAAACCCATAATCTGTCAGTAAGCGCCTCAAATCAGGGTGTTGCTGAAAAAGCACCCCGAACATATCGAAAACTTCTCGCTCAAACCAGTTTGCACTTGGATGGACGCTTACAATCGACTGGATAGCTTCATTTTCCCGCAATGAAACTTTCAGCCTTATTCTATGATTCTGATACATCGATAACAAATGATAAACCACATCAAACCGCTTTAATCGGTTCGGGTAATCTACTCCAGTTATATCTATCAATGTTGAAAATTTACAACGGCTATCAACTCTAAGAAACTCTATAAAACTCGAGATNTTGGCGGGAGCAACCGCGATGCTTAGCTCACCATTTTCCAAACTCCAGGAAATGACACAATCATTTCTCTTCTGCTCAATATAACTGCCGAGTTCTCGTAACGCTTCTATCATCGGACAATTGTTCCAGTCCTGCGGATCTTTCTCTGCAAAGCCATTATCCCGTATAAAAGAGCCTCTGCCGTAGGGGGGCATCCGGGCACATAAACGTCCACCGGCACAATACGATCACACCCCCTGACTACCGAATAGGAGTAATGATAATANCCACCACCATTCGCGCAAGAACCCATCGAAATTACATACCGAGGTTCCGGCATTTGATCATATACTTTTCTTAACGCTGGCGCCATTTTGTTAGTCANCGTGCCTGCAACGATCATTAGATCAGATTGTCTTGGCGATGCTCTTGGAGCTGTGCCAAACCGTTCTAAATCATATCGTGGCATAGAAGTATGCATCATCTCTACTGCACAACAAGCCAACCCAAACGTCATCCAATGAAGTGAGCCAGTCCTTGCCCAATTAATCACATCCTCTGCAGATGTAAGCAAATAACCTTTATCTTGAAGCTGCCCGCTTAGCGCTTTGGTCTCCACCTCGAAATCACGCCCAGCTGTATTATCTCCTGTCATCACTCCCATTCTAAAGCACCCTTTTTCCACTCGTAAGCAAATCCGATGGTAAGTATAAAAAGAAAGACCATCATCGACCAGAATCCCGACATGGATAAATCNTTGAAGGCCACCGCCCATGGGAAAAGAAAAGCAATTTCAAGATCAAAAATGATAAATAAGATTGATACGAGGTAAAATCGAACATCAAATTTCATTCTAGCGTCATCGAAGGCATTAAATCCACATTCGTACGCCGACACTTTTTCTGAATCAGGGTTTCTTACAGCAATAATAGCGGCAGACAGTAATAATAGCAGTCCTAATGCTACGGCAATAGCCAAAAATATCAGGATCGGGAGGTATTCCGACAACATCTCGTCCACAGATGGCTCCTTTAAGGTTTCGATNCGCAAAGCNTATCGAGATTGGCTTGGTCGTGGTTTACCCTNACACGTTGTCAGGGTCAACACGAGTCGACTTTTTTTACGTTAAACAACTTANAGGCTGAATGATAAAGCGTACATATTGTCCTATATCNGTAATATTTAAAAAACCTTCAAAATGAGCCAAAAATTGAAATAGTCTGTAAACATTATTATCTAGGTTTCCTTTGCAAAAACTTGTCGCTTTTCGATAATTAATTGACCCCAAAGTCCTATTAAAAAGGTTGCTGGTTTAGCTCCGTTACATTGAACTCTTAAACGTACCCAAAATCTNTCATCTTGAACGGCGACGCATTCCAATACAGACGCATCAATACCCATATTTTGCGCTCCCGACACATATTGATCNGCATACNGATTAATTATAATACTTTCATCCAAATAAGCTGTTAGAAAACCNAAGCGGAACATTAACAGAATGCCGACTAATACAAAGACTCCCAAGCTATACCAAATATTATTCAAAAAATTATTTTGTGACCCATTTTAAACATCATCAAGATGTAATACGAGCTTCTACCTCCTGTCGAATTATGGTAGCTATTACTCTGCAATCTTCCACTGAAAATGTTAAAGGCAATCGCATATCTAACGTAGAATTAATTATTTTATCTGATTTAGCCATTTTTTGATCGGGAATATATTTCCAACTATCGTATTTTGAGGTAAATCCATGTGGTTCATCCTTACCGAACCATTTTAATTCAACCCCTCTATTTCGACAGCTGGACACAAGTGATTGAATTTCGAGATACGCAAAATCCTTTAATAAAAATTGAAAGGATGACCCAACAAACCGTTCTTTGCCAGGACGCTCGATTAAAAAAATACCTTCCACATCTTGTAATATCGCCTCAACTGTCCTGTATCGCTCATTCCAGCGAATAACGTTTTTATCAAGCTCCTTCAGCTGAGGACGCAATATTGCTGCTCGCAAGTGATCCATTCTTCCAGATATATTTGGCGTTTCATATTTGATAGCCTCAAACATATTTTTTTCTGGAGCTGATAAGTGCTTGTCAAACATCATGTAGGATCCTGACAAAGCAATAGACTTTGCAATTATTGATGGATCATTAGTAGTTAAAAACCCTCCTTCCCCTGAATTTAAATGTTTGTAGGTTTGCGTCGAAAAGCAGCCAATGACGCCATATGATCCAGAGGGCTTATCATTCCAACCTGCACCCATTGTGTGAGCACAATCTTCTATCACTTTTATACCATGCCGATTGGTGATCTCCATAAGTTTTTCCATATCGCAAATGTGACCTCGCATATGGCTGAGCAGAAGAACTTTGGACTGCGAGGCTTTTGCTTCTAAATCGTCCAAGTCAATTGTTAGATTCTCCGTTACCTCAACAAGTAACGGAACTGCATTAATTGACGCAATTGCTCCAGGCACGGGAGCTAACGTAAACGCATTTGTCAAAACTTTCTGGGCTGGCTTAACATCGATGGCACGCAACGCTGTGGCTAATGCATATCCACCTGAAGCTACAGCCAAACAGAAATCTGCTCCAATACTTTTGGCGAATTCAAGCTCAAGCGACGAAACTTCGCCTGCATCACCTTCCTTCAGGTTGTATCGATGCAGGCGGCCAGTATTCAAAACATTCACAGCAGCATCTATCGCATCCTGAGGCAAAGGTTCTTGCTGAGTAAAATTACCCTTGAATACTTCCATAACCAGATCACCAAAATAAATTTAAAGATTGAAAAACGATCACTAACTTATCCAAATTGATGTGTTTTGCAATCAATTATAAATTTAAAGTGGTTTTTGGACCAATAATTTAAAAATTTGATCTTTTTCGTAGTTTCGCGTGAAATTAACTAACGTTCCAAACGCTTTTAACCCACGGCCTCTATGATGAAGAGCCAAGCAAACTCATCACAACCTCTGGCAGTTCTACGAAAGATTTTATTATTGCGTCAGGTTTAGCACCACTAAAATCATAGCCTTTAAAACCAAAATCAACCATAATAATTGGTACCCCTACAGCCCTAGCAGTGTCAAAATCTGTAACAGTGTCGCCAACCATTACGGATTGCTCCACAATAC
>NYSJ01000047.1 GCA_002682975.1 Paracoccaceae bacterium | reverse complement strand
AACGGTGATATTTTGGCAAAGTCTGGAAATAGAACTAGAGAACTCAAGGACCCCTCTGCTCATGCAGAAGTATTAGTAATTCGAGAGGCTTGCCGAATTATGGGAAATGAGAGATTAAGTGATTGTGATTTGTATGTTACTTTAGAACCTTGCGCAATGTGCGCCGCGTTAATCGCGGCTTCTAGAATTCGCCGCTTGTACTATGGGGCTAGCGATAAAAAATCAGGTGGCGTCGAGAATGGTGCATGTATTTTTTCTCATAGCCAAACACATCACCGACCTGAAATATATCCTGGCATTTGTGAAGATGAAGTTGCCAAAATGATGACCAGCTTTTTTGGTGGGCTAAGGCGGTATAATAACTAAAAAACATAGAAAAAAGGGAGCTTAGTAATTTAGGCTCGTCCAAAGATTATTGAAGTGCTGAACTACATCTTTCGCACGTGCTTGGGTGTCTGAAAGTGCCGACATCTGGTAAAATTTTCCAGCACCGTTCGCATTTTGATCCAACTGATTTTTTGAAATCTACTGCAGCACCAATAATTTCGTCCGATATGTATGCACCTTTGGGGGGATTTGTATCAGTGAGTTTTATGTCTGATGTTATACAAATGTCTTGAAAAGGCACAGTTTTTAGAATTTCAAGCGCATCTTTGTCCGTGATATGAATGATTGGAGCTGCTTCCAAACTAGATCCGATTACTTTATCAGCTCTCTGTAATTCTAAGGCTGAGGTGACCAGTCTTCTATAGCTTCTTACGATTGCCCATTTTTTTGCAAGTTTATCGTTTCGCCATTCAGATGGAGTATTAGGGATGTCCAGAAGATGAATCGAACTTTCTTTATCCGGATTACGTTCAAGCCACACCTCTTCCATCGTAAATACTAAAATAGGTGCCAACCATGTTGAAAGGCGATGGAAAAGCAAATTTAACACGGTTCGTGCTGATCTACGCTCGGTTGTATTCCCGTCACAGTAAAGTACGTCTTTTCGGATATCAAAATAAAAGGAGGATAAATCTACTGTCGCAAATGTAAAGATCGCTTGGAAAACACCCTGAAAATCGTACGAGCTGTATCCGTTTCTTACTTTCTCGTCTAACTCAGAAAGTCTATGCAATATCCAACGCTCTAATTCAGGCATTTCATCTGCACTTGTTTCATCAGATATATCGTAATCAGAGAGTGAGCCAAGCATAAAACGCATTGTGTTTCTCAATCTTCGATAGCTATCTGCTACTCCCTTTAAAATTTCTGGTCCAATTCGTAAATCTGCAGTGTAGTCAGATTGTGCAACCCACAAACGGAGAATGTCAGCTCCGTACTGCTTTATTACTTGTTCTGGAGCTATCGTATTTCCTATAGATTTCGACATTTTCATGCCTTTTTCATCCAAAGTAAATCCATGAGTTAAAACACCGTGGTATGGAGCGCGTCCTTTCGTTCCACATGACTGGAGCATCGAAGAATGGAACCAACCTCTATGTTGATCCGTTCCTTCCAAATAAAGATCAGCAAAACCGTCCTCTGATCCATCATCTCTGTCTCTGAGTACAAATGCATGTGTTGACCCACTATCGAACCAAACATCTAAAATATCAAAAACTTGATTGTAGTCATCAGGGTTTTCTAATCCCTCTAAAAACCTTTTTTTCGCATTATCTTCATACCAAGCGTCTGCGCCTTCTTTTTCAAAAGCCTCTACAATGCGTTTATTGACTTTTTCATTCCGAAGTAAAAAATCGGCATCAGTAGGTTGTGCACCTTTTTTAGTAAAGCAAGTAAGAGGTACCCCCCAAGCACGCTGCCTTGACAAAACCCAGTCTGGCCGTCCCTCAATCATCGAATAAAGTCTGTTACGCCCACTTTTTGGCGTCCATTGAACTAGTTTATCGATGGACTCCAGAGCTCGTTGTCTAATTGTATCTCCATATTCATTAAATTTGTCATCTACCTTCTTATCGATAGCCGCGAACCATTGTGGAGTATTTCTAAAAATTATTGGTGCTTTTGAGCGCCAAGAATGCGGGTAGCTGTGCGTCAACCGTCCTCTTGCAATTATATTACCTGCCTCGACAAGTTTATTAATAACTTCAGAGTTTGCTTTCCCCTCTTTGCCTTTTCGGTCAAAAACTGTGAGCCCTGCGAAGAACGGGACATGTTCCAAAAATTCACTATCCTCACCCACGTTATGGGTCATTCTGTCAAGCCAATTTCTCTTTAAAAAACAATCATAGTCGTCTGCTCCATGACTTGGTGCTGTATGCACAAAACCGGTTCCAGCATCATCGGTCACATGGTCACCGTCTATCATTGGCACATCATAAGTCCAAAATTTGTCTAATTCAGATAGGGGGTGCTTACACATGCAGCCTTGCAGTTCAGCACTAGAAACTTTGGTCATTCTTGTATGTTTGAGAACCCGAGCCTTTTCTAATGTTTCCTCAGCTAAATTATCAGCCAAAATGTAGAGATCATCTTTCTCTGTCCAACTTTCTTCTTGGGTTTCATCAACACGGTATAGACCGTAAGAAATTTTTGGATTGAATGCGATCGCTCGATTTGAAGGAATAGTCCAAGGCGTAGTTGTCCAAATAACTACTCTGGCGTTTTGAATTTTTTCCAACGCACTTTTTATTTTAAAGGCGACCCAAATGGTATGTGACTTATGATCATGATATTCTATCTCAGCTTCAGCTAATGCGGTCTTTTCAACGGGCGACCACATAACAGGTTTCGACCCTTGATATAGTGTTCCAGACATCAGAAACTTCATAAACTCTTCCGCGATTACTCTTTCTGCATGAAAATCCATCGTAAGATACGGATTTTCCCACTTTCCCATAACGCCTAGCCTTTTAAATTCTTCCCGTTGCGTCTCAACCCAGCCGGCGGCAAATTTCCGGCATTCTTGTCTGAAATCTATAACGGGGACATCGTCTTTGTTTTTTCCTTTGGCTCTATATTGTTCTTCAATTTTCCACTCAATTGGCAATCCGTGACAGTCCCATCCAGGAATATATCTTGCATCTTTGCCCATCATTTGCTGGCTACGCACGACCATATCTTTGAGAATCTTATTGAGCGCGTGGCCAATATGCAAATGGCCGTTCGCGTATGGAGGCCCGTCATGCAATATAAAAGAGGATCTACTCTTTTTTTCTCGTAAAGTATCGTAAACTCTAATATTTTCCCATTTTTCAAGCCACTCTGGTTCCCGTTTTGGTAACCCAGCTCTCATTGGAAACTCTGTTTTTGGCAGGTTCAATGTATCTTTGTAGTCTGGTATTTCAGCACACATTACGAATGTTCTCTAATTTTTTCAGTATTTTACGAATTGATTGACTTTGTAGGTGATTTGCCCCGGCCACTTTTAATCAATAAGCGCCGGGCGAATAATTGGGATGAATGAAGTCCTCGTTCTACACATAAAACACGTATAGCGAAATCAAACTTTCTCGTCCAGAGCAAAGCTTTAGCCATTAATATCTCATATTGAGTTCAAATATTTTTCAACAACTGACCTCACGTTGGATGAACCGCTGTCAATTTCTGAATTCAAGATATTGCTTAGCTCTTGAAGATTTACTCTCCTAAGTAGGTGTTTGACCGGCCCAATTGAGGCAGGCCTCATAGAGAGACTCGAAAACCCTATGGCACAGAGGCAAACCGCTTCCAGTGGCCGTCCGGCATCTTCTCCGCAGAAGGAGAGAGGTGTTTTATTTTTGGTGCAGCGGTCGATAACAAATCTCAGATATTCGAGATAGCTAGTGCTGAGAGTATCGTACTTTCGCCTNACCAGTTCGTTCTCCCNATCTGCNGCAAAAAAGAANTGCTTCAGATCGTTGCCTCCAACCGACAAGAAGTCCACTGCANTGAGAAATTTCTTTGGAGCGTAAGCNAAAGATGGAGTTTCTAGCATTGCTCCTACCTTGATTTCGTTCGGAGTATTATGTCCTAAACGTTTTTCGCCAGTCAAAACTTTATCAACCAATGCTCTTGCCTCGTAAAACTCGCTATCTTGCGAAATAAGCGGAAACATTATTGATAAATTACGTCCATCTGAAGCGCGAATTAGGGCTTCGATTTGCATTCTCAATATGCTCGGTCGGTCCAGGGCAATTCTAATNGCCCGCCAACCTAGTGCAGGATTNGCCTCACTGACATTAGGCATATATGATAAAACTTTATCCGAACCTATATCNAGTGTTCGAAAAACAACTTGTTTGCCNTTCGCTGCGTCTAGGACCCTAGNATAGAGTTTTTTTAACTCGGATCTTTTTGGCATNTTATTTCTTATTAAGAATTGCAGTTCAGTGCGGAATAATCCTACTCCACTAGCACCTGAGCTAGTTAGACTTGGCAAATCTGCCATAAGGCCAGCATTCATGCTTAAATCAATTATCTGCCCATCGGTAGTTTTTGCTGCTTCATCTCTGAGTGCATGGTAACGCTCTTGGTTTTTAGCCTCCATTGCGATCTTTTCCGAAAACGCATGAACAACATTATCATCAGGACGCAAATGTACTATTCCTTGCGTGCCATCAACCAAAATAGGGTCCCCATTTAAAGCTTCAGTGGTTACATTTTTAGCATTAATTACCAAAGGAATACTTAAGGCACGTGCTACTATCGCAGCATGGCTGCCGACGGACCCTTCTTCGAGGACAATAGCTTTAAGTCTTCGACCATAATCCAANAGCTCTGCAGGGCCGATATTACGGGCAATCAAAATAGGATCTTTTGGAATTTCTGCACCAGTATTTGTGCCTTGTCCAGTCAGGATCCGTAATAATCTATTTGATAGATCATCCAAATCATGGAGCCGCTCTCGCATGTAACTATCCGCCACCTGACTCATGCGAGCTCGTGCAGAAGATTGTTCTTTNTCAACCGCTGCTTCNGCGGATAGACCCTGATCGATATCAGCTTCCATACGTCTAAGCCACCCTCTCGAGTTTGCGAACATTCGGAAGGTTTTTAGAATTTCTGTTTGCTCTTTATCTCCGTCGGCAATCTTATCGACTATTTCATCTACACCTTGTCTCAGAAGGTTCACGGCATTTTGAAGCCTGGTTTTTTCTTCTATTGCATCATCGGAAACTAAATTTGTAACAACAACTCGTGGTTCATGAAGCCAAACACTGCCTTTCGCAGCACCGTCTTGGCCATTTGTACCGCGGAANAAAACTGATTGCTGATGTAATGCTGTAAGTCCTGTTTCATCGCCGACAAAAGCTCCTAATTCAGTCATTTCTGCTAGTACCATGGCTACAACTTCTAAAGCNTAGATTTCTTCGCTACTAAATTTNCGTGAGTTTTTGGANTGAGTTACCAGAACACCAAGGGTCTCGCCTAGTCTCTGTATGGGCACACCAGCAAACGAAGAAAAAATTTCTTCTCCTGTTTCTGGCATAAACCTGAACCCCTGTGCGGAGGGAGCATCTTCTGTATTGACTACTTTCTTTGACTTAGCAACTTTACCTACGAGACCCTCACCAATTCTAAGCCGAGTTTGGTGAACAGCCTCAGTTTTGAGGCCTTCTGTTGCACATAGTTCAAGTGTTTCGGTATCCCGAAACAAATAGATTGAACATACCTCAGTGCGCATGGAGTCAGCGATTAAATGAGTAATTTTATTTAACCGCGCTTGCCCTTTTTGTTCTTCAGCCATTGTATCGCGCAATCTGCGCAGTAGTTGTTGACTGTCGGTCTGAGTACGTTCTGGCACGCTTGATCTCTCTTGCTTTAAGGAGGAAATCTAATTTAATTCAAATGCATCATGCAAGGATTGNACTGCAAGCTCCAAATATTTCCGATCTATCAAAACAGATATTTTNATTTCTGAGGTCGCAATTACTTTAATATTTACTCCCTCGTCGGACAAAGTTTGAAACATTTTGGCTGCAACACCTGATTGAGATCTCATTCCGATTCCAACTGCTGAAATTTTTGCAACATTTGTATCGGCAATNAGTTCTTGGAAATTAATAAGCCCNGTCTCCTTTGCATTGTGTAGTGACTTTTCAGCTTTATTAACCTGATCAANGGGACATGAGAATGTCATATCAGTCCGTCCACCTTCGGCGATGTTCTGAATTATCATATCGACGTTTATTCCTGCTTCTGACAGTGGAACAAAAATAGCAGCAGCAATTCCAGGTCTGTCNGCAACTGATANTAATGTCATCTTGGCTTCGTCGCGTGAGTAAGCGACTCCTGAGACCACATNTGATTCCATAATTTCCTCCTCATCGCAGACTAGTGTTCCTGCTTGTTCATTAGGCTCTTCAAAGCTAGATAAAACTCGCAATTTAACTTTAAACCGCATAGCCATTTCGACAGATCGTGTTTGCAATACTTTTGCACCGAGCGACGCAAGCTCAAGCATTTCCTCATATGAAATTTTATCCAGCTTTTTGGCTTTATCGCAGATACGTGGATCAGTGGTATATACTCCATCAACGTCAGTATATATATCACACCTATCTGCCTTGAAGGCTGCAGCAAATGCCACAGCAGTGGTATCGGAGCCGCCCCTTCCCAATGTGGTAATTCGGTCTTCTTTGCTAATTCCTTGAAAACCTGCAACGACTGCAACCCTCATTCCTTGTTCAAACTTTTCATTAATAGCTTCGGACGAAATACTCTCGATCCTTGCTGAAGAATGAGACGAACTAGTGCGAACAGGGACTTGCCAGCCTTGCCAGCTTCTGGCTGGTATGTCCATTTCTTGAAGTGTAAGTGCCATCAGCCCTGCAGTTACATTTTCACCAGATGAAACTACAGCATCATACTCACGAGCATCATAAAATGGTGAAGTATCATTCACCCAATTAACTAATTCGTTTGTTTTACCTGACATTGCTGAAACGATAACAATGACGTTATTACCATGCGCCACTTCAAGCGCAACGCGTTTAGCCGCGCGCTTTATTCGGTCAACATTTGCGACAGAAGTACCNCCGAATTTCATTACTAGTAAGGACATGCTTTTCCAATTTACTCCATCGCTGGCGGTGTAGATGGTAATACCATAACATACAAGTCACATGATACGGTNATCTTGTGTGTAAAATAGGGGCATTTATATTGAAGATAAATGGTTAGTTAGTTTTTTTCACGGGTAGAAATGGAAGTGGCATCACTGGGATACCATCATCTATAAGCTTTTTCGCATCATCGGCCTTAGCTTCCCCATAGATTGCACGTTCTGGGGACTCTCCGAGGTACATTGATCTGGCTTCATTTGCGAAATTGTTTCCCACATATTCAGAGTTAGCTTCTATTTTCTTCTTTAATTCCAAAATATCATTTTTAACTTTTGATTTTTTTGCAATTTCTTGAGATTTATTTTCTTTTTTTCTGGCGGTGCTTACGCTAGGCGCCATGATCGCTTTGCTTATATTAGTGGAACCACAGTCTGAACATATAACCAGTTTTTTTTCTATCAGCATGTCAAAGGCCTCAGCTGATTTAAACCAACTGTCAAATCTGTGTTTTTTTTCACATTGTAAAGTATAATTAATCATTCTGTCTCAAAATCAACCTTCCCTTTACTTACGTTAGTTCATTTCAAATTCAAGTAATTTAAATTTTTAAAATTCGATAAATGGAAACCAATC
>NYSJ01000046.1 GCA_002682975.1 Paracoccaceae bacterium | reverse complement strand
TACCCTCATCGGTGAGCGTAATCTTTTTATTTTGCCGTCTAAATAAAAGAGTATCATAATTTTGTTCTAATTTTTTTACTTGTTCAGATACAGCTGGTTGGCTGATTTTGAGTTTTTCAGCGGCAGCCGAAAAGCTGCCGTAGGTAGCAACGAAATGAAATGCTCTTAATTGACTATGTCTCAACCTTGCACCACAACTTTATTATAAGCTTCTCTTATAAAAACATAAGTATTATCAATTTTACATATGTATGTCTCAAAAGTATTAATTAGTACAGGTATAAAAATGGAGCTATTATATGTCCTTGGAAAAGCCAAATATAGAGGCGCCAAGATTAGGTGAACCCTTTCTTTTAACCCCTGGCCCACTCACAACTTCTTATGATGCTAAGGCAGCTATGCTTAAAGATTGGGGGAGTTGGGATGGGGATTTTCGGCAGATGACCCAAAAAATGAGAGATAGCCTTATACAAATGTTAGGGAAGGGCAATGAAAGTTTTGATTGTGTTCCTATGCAAGGAAGTGGATCTTTTTCAGTGGAGGCAATGCTAGGCGCATTTGTAGCAAAGAACGGTAAAGTATTAGTTCTGTCAAATGGTGCGTATGGCCAAAGAGCGGCAAAGACTTTAAATTATCTTAAACGTGAGTGTATTGTTTTGGATAAAGGGGATTATCTTCCGCCGCGTGGTGAAGAAGTTTCTCAAATTCTTAGTAATGATAATGATATTACTCATGTTGTAGCAGTTCATTGTGAAACGAGTTCTGGTATTCTCAATCCAATCGAGGAAATATCAGCCGCTACATATAAGGCGGGGCGAAAGCTACTTGTAGATAGTATGTCTGCATTTGGCGCAATTCCAGTAGAACCTGTTAAAATAAAATATGAGGCGATAGTATCTTCGGCTAACAAATGCATCGAGGGTGTGCCAGGCTTTGGTTTTATTCTCGCTCGAAAGTCTGCTTTAGAAGCGGCGAAAGGGAATAGTCATTCTCTTTGCTTAGATCTTCATGACCAGTGGTCTCACATGAATAAAACTGGGCAATGGCGTTACACGCCGCCAACACATGCTTTAGCTGCGTTTTTAGTGGCCCTAGAGGCTCACCGCAAAGAAGGTGGGGTCAGTGGGCGAGGCGCTAGGTATACTAAAAATCGAGATACTCTGGTGACCGGGATGAGATCAATTGGATTTGAGACTCTTTTAAGTGAACGCTGGCTGTCACCAATAATCGTCACTTTTTTCTGCCCAAAAGACCCTCTTTTTGATTTTACTCAATTTTATGATTTGATGAAATCACAAGGGTTTATTATCTATCCAGGAAAACTTACTGTAGTCGAGAGCTTCAGAATTGGTTGTATTGGGCAAATGGATGACCAAACTATGCTGAAAGTCGTGGATGCGGCAAACGAAAGCCTTCAAAAAATGGGGGTTACTGATGCCTCGCCTCCAACTAAAGCTTTGGAAGAAAGAAAGTTGCTTCAGTCTTAATTTTAATTATCTAAAAAGGAATTTTTATGACACTTGCACCCCATGTAATTGCTAANGAAAGAACATATTCAATGCCAAAAAGGTGTGCAATCGCAATCTGCCTGGATGGTTGTGAGCCAGAATACTTGGAAGTAGCGATAGGTGAAGGATTAATGCCAAATTTAAAGNTGATGCGTGAAACAGGTACAGACCGCATTGCTCATTCTGTTATCCCTAGTTTTACAAACCCTAATAATTTGTCGATTGCTACTGGGCGTCCCCCTAAAGTGCATGGAATATGCGGTAATTATCTCTTTGACCCAGATACTGGAGAAGAGGTGATGATGAACGATGTGCGTTTCNTACGAGCGCCAACGTTATTTTCTAAGTTTTATGAAGCAGGAGCACGTGTTGCAATGGTTACAGCGAAAGATAAGCTTCGTGCTTTGTTAAGCGCTGGCTTAAAATTTGATGAGGGTCGTGCTATTGCATTTTCTGCTGAGCGCGCAGATGAAACATCTATGGCCAATAACGGGGTTGAAAATGCTAGTGAGTGGTTGGGGATGNCTGTTCCAGAAGTGTATTCGGCAGAATTATCAGAGTTTGTTTTTGCTGCTGGTATTAAAATTCTGAATGAACTGAAACCAGACATTATGTATTTATCAACAACAGATTACGTGCAACATAAATTTTCTCCACAAGAGCAGGGAGCCAAAGACTTTTATGCAATGTTCGACCGCTANTTAGGCGAATTACAAAAATTNGATGCGGCAATAGTAGTCACAGCAGATCATGGAATGAAGCCTAAGCATGACAATAATAAGGAGCCAGCGGTCATTTACATGCAAGATAAGATGGATGAATGGCTAGGCATTGGACAGGCGAGAGTTATTTTGCCAATAACTGATCCTTATGTTGTTCATCATGGCGCCCTTGGCTCTTTTGCGACGGCATACTTACCCGATAACTGCGATATTAATAGTCTAATCAATAAAATTGCTTCCTGCCCGGAAATTTTACAGGTTATTAGCAAAGAAGAGGCTATTGCCACTTACGATTTGCCAGGCGACCGAATTGGCGACATAGTTATGATNTCCACTGAAAACCTTACNATAGGGACAAGTGAGGATCGGCATGATCTTGCAGCATTAAAAGAACCACTTAGATCCCATGGTGGTTTAACGGAGCAGGAAGTACCATTTATCGTAAATAAGGTTATGGATTTACCGAGCGCTCCTGAACTGAGAAATTTTGATGCATTTTTCTACGCAACACAAGCAGCAGCTTCATAAAGGAACCTAAGAAATGGAAAAAAAAGATATACGCCATGAGGGAATGCGTATCGGCGGAGAAAAAGTCGTTACAGAAAAAGTCATTGAAGTGAGATACCCCTATACAAACGAGGTGGTCGGNACGGTACCTGCTGGCACTTCGGAACATGCCGCCAAAGCATTTAAAATAGCCTCAGATTATAAGCCCTCACTTAGTAGATATNAGCGTAGTCAAATTCTTCGAAGAACTGGTGAATTAATTGGCGAAAGACAAGAGTATCTAGCCAAGTGGCTAACTCTGGAGTTAGGCATATGCCATCAGCATGCAATTTATGAAACAAAACGNGCGCAAGANGTNTACCAATTCGCAGCAGCACAAGCAATGAATGATGATGGGCAAATATTTTCCTGTGACTTAACGCATAATGGTAAAGAGCGAAAAATTTTCACAAAGAGAGAGCCTGTACGTTCAATAAGTGCTATTACACCATTTAATCATCCACTGAACATGGTAAGTCATAAAATAGCTCCTTCTATCGCTACTAATAACTGCATGGTATGTAAGCCAACTGAACTTACACCGCTCACAGCAATAACCCTAGCTGATATTCTTTATGAGGCAGGGTTACCTCCAGAAATGTTTCAGATTGTAACTGGGCTTCCAGAGGATATTGGTGAGGAAATGATGCTCAATGAACACATTGATATTATAACTTTTACTGGTGGCGTGCCAGTCGGTAAGTTGATAGCATCCAAAGCTGGATATAAAAGGCAAGCTCTTGAGCTTGGTGGCAACGATCCNTTGATTGTTTGTAATGATCTTTCAGGAAGTGATTTGGAAAAGGCGGCTACAATTGCTGTAGCAGGCGCTACTGGGAATTCTGGTCAACGGTGTACAGCCATAAAGCGCATTTTAGTGCAAGAAAGTGTAGCTGATGTTTTTGTTCCACTTGTTCTCGAAAAAGCGAAGAAAATTAANTATGGAGANCCCCAAGATCCGAACACTGAGTTAGGCTGTGTGATCCATGAACAAGCAGCTGAATTATTTGAAAAACGAGTAATTCAGGCTGAGAAGGAGGGGGCTGAGATATTGTATCATCCAGGTAGAAGAGGCGCTCTTTTACCTCCGATAGTTGTTGATAAGGTTCCTCACGACAGTGAGTTGGTTATGGAAGAAACCTTTGGCCCTATAATCCCCATNGTTAGAGTTCCCGATATAGATGANGAAGTTATAAGTATATCAAANAGTACACAGTTTGGATTGTCCTCTGGAGTATGCACGAATGACTTAAATAGAGCGATCACATACATTAATAGCTTGGATGTGGGTACATGTAATATTTGGGAACAGCCTGGTTATAGGATTGAAATGTCACCTTTNGGTGGAATTAAGGATAGCGGNAATGCTGTTAAAGAAGGAGTAATAGAAGCAATGCGGTTTTTCACAAATGTAAAAACATATTCATTGCCATGGCCAGAGTAATTATTAATTTAGATCTTAAGCCGTCTAATCCTATATGTTCTCCGTCATTAAAAATTTAATAAAAGAAAGACAAAACAAAGCAATTTTAGGAATGTAAATTGGTTAGCCACATCTTTCCCAGGCANACACAGGATAAATTGCCAATAGCTTTTGGAGGCGAAGGTTGCTTTCTTTTTGACGAAACTGGTAAGAAATACTTAGATGCCTCAGGTGGTGCCGCTGTCTCTTGTTTAGGTCATTCGCATCCTAAAATAATTAGTGCACTTCATAAACAGTTGGATAGCTTGGCATACGCACACACTTCTTTTTTTACTTCTGAACCTGCCGAGACATTGGCAACAAAATTGATCTCTAATGCACCTGGTGATTTAAGCCAAGTTTATCTGGTTTCAGGNGGTTCAGAGGCAATAGAGGCTGCTTTGAAATTGGCCAGGCAATATTTCCTCGAAACTGGTCAGCCTTGTAGAAAAGATGTTATTGCAAGGCGACAAAGCTACCATGGAAATACGCTTGGCGCATTGGCGGTAGGTGGGAATGAATGGAGACGTTCACAATTTGCACCCTTGTTGATTGATACGCATCATATAGCACCTTGCTACGCCTACCGAGAAAAGTATGATTATGAAACTGATTTCGAATTTGGGCAGCGTGTAGCTAATGAATTGGAACATAAGATTGAAGAGCTTGGTTCTCAAAACGTAATGGCATTTGTTGCCGAACCTGTTGTTGGCGCAACTTTAGGCGCCGTTCCGGCGGTTGATGGATATTTTAAAACCATCCGAGAAATTTGTAATCATAATGGCGTTCTCCTAATTTTAGATGAAGTGATGTGTGGTATGGGGCGTACTGGGACACTTTTCGCTTATGAACAGGAATCGATAGCCCCTGATATTATTTGCGTAGCAAAAGGTCTCGGTGCTGGTTATCAGCCAATAGGAGCTACTATTTGTACTGATAAAATCTACTCAGCAATTAAAGATGGTTCTGGGTTTTTTCAACATGGTCATACCTATATTGGGCATCCCTTGGCGGCGGCTGCAGCTAATGCAGTTTTGGACGTTTTGCTTGAAGACAACATTTTAGAAAAGGTTTCAGGTCTAGGGGCTCACCTTGAACAGTCATTATATACTGAGCTTGGCCAACACTCTCACGTTGGTGATATTCGGGGCAGAGGATTATTTTATGGGTTGGAGATCGTTAAAGATAAAAAAACTAAAGAGCCATTTCATTCTTCAGATAATTTAGCAAGGAGGATTAAATTGATTGCAAAAAATAGGGGTCTATTATGTTATCCTATGTCTGGTACGGCTGATGGGAAAATAGGTGATCACGTACTATTAGCGCCCCCCTATATTATTAATGAAGACGAAATCCACAGTGTCACAACCTTACTTGCCGAAAGTATAGAAGAAGCACTAGGCTGTATCAAAGGATAAGCACAGTGCATGAGATACTAAAATTAATAATTTACACGAGTTAGGTGGTCTAATTTTTTGCAATATTCTTATTTGGATCATAAAAAGGTAAATCAACGACCCGCGCGGCAAATGATCCATTTGGGGTATCAATATCTAGTTTTATGCCCACACCGTTGTATTCAATGGACACCATTGCAAGAGCTATATTCTTCATGAGCCTAGGTGAGTAGATGGCTGATGTTACTTTTCCTACTTTTTGCTCATCCTTTCTGATCGTCCAAAACTGAGTATTGGGGCCTGAAAGAGGATCACATTCAAGTGCAAGGCCAACCTGTTTTACTTTCACGCCCTGAGTTTTGATTTTTAGAAGTGCTTGTTTCCCAACAAACTTGTGAGGCGACTTAAGATCAACAAGCCTATCAAGCCTTAACTCGAACGGGTTTGTGGTAATATCTGCATCGGCATGATAAGATAACATACCTCCTTCAATTCGCCTTATTGATGATGTATGCCCTGGCTTAAGCCCCATAGGTTCTCCGATTGACATTATGTGATCCCAAAGCTCATTTCCCTGCGTTTGATCTGTCAGGAAGATCTCGTATCCAAGTTCGCTAGACCAGCCTGTACGTGAAACAATTAACGAAATACCTTTCCACTTATACTCTCGATGCCAATAATATTTGAGGTCTAAGATGCTATCACCAAATAATTGCACCATAATGTCGCGTGACTTTGGACCTTGTAATTGCAGGGGTGAAGCATCTGGTTCAAAAATATTAACATCAAAGTCAGTGTTTACTGCGACACCCTGGGCCCATAATAAAATGTCACTATCTGCCAAAGAAATCCAAAAACGATCTTCTGCTAGGCGTAAAAGAACGGGATCGTTCAAAAGCCCACCATCTTCATTTGTGATTAGTATGTACTTACATTGACCAACCTTCATTTTAGATAGGTCACGGGGCGTTAAAAATTGTACAAATTCTGCTGCGTCAGGTCCCGAAATTTCCACTTGTCTTTCAACGGAAACATCGCAGAGGATTGCGTCATTAACTAGGTTCCAGAAATTCTCTTCTGGGTCTCCAAAGTCTCTGGGTATATACATGTGGTTGTAAACAGAAAATCCTGTAGCACCCCAATTTACAGTTGCGTCAAAGAAGGGCGATTTACGGATTTGAGTCCCAAATCCGAAGTCATTAATTTTTTTCATGGAGGTCTCTCAAGGGTGTTGGGTCGTGGTGTAGCGTTTTTTTAGTTATAGTTAACTTACATCGACAATTATTCTGTATTTTGCATTAATCAACCAAAATATTTTATTAAGCTGAATGGAGGGTCTAATTTAAGATTTACTTCTTTTTGTTTGACCCAAGAAGCGGTTCTTTCGTCCAATAACTCTTCGTTTAATTCCAAATAACATTTTTATGAGAAATGCTT
>NYSJ01000045.1 GCA_002682975.1 Paracoccaceae bacterium | reverse complement strand
GGACAATTTAGGTTTTTTAGTATCGATCATATGATTTAATTCGTCAATCATTGTTTCTTATACTTCTTAAATCTCTAATTTATTATTTACATTTTTATTAAAGAAGTACTCACATTGACCAATTTAATTATCTTAATTTGATAACAAATAATAATAAATTTTTTCCGGTAAATCTATCTTTTGTATTAATGTTTGCTTAAATCTTTCTTTAGATTCATTTGTATTTTCATTAGATTATTGTAACTTTAGTTTTTTATCTGTAAAATCTATATTAATTGGTTTAAAAGATAAGTACGATTGGGAGCCAATTTTTGAAGCAGGTAACATCATAGGGCTAGTAAAGGATGGAGCAAACGTTTCATTGGAACCTGGAGGACAGCTAGAACTATCCGGAGCTCCTTTGGGAAGTATACATGAGACCTGCCATGAGGTGAACACACACTTGAGCCAAGTCAAGGACATTGCCGATAAGATCGGTATTGGCTTCATTGGACTAGGTGCAGCTCCCACATGGAAACATCATGAAATGCCACAAATGCCAAAAGGCAGATACCGACTTATGACAGATTACATGGATAAAGTCGGTACTATGGGCAAAGTAATGATGTATAGAACATGCACTGTTCAAGTTAATTTAGACTTTGAATCTGAAATCGATATGATTACTAAAATGAGGGTTGCGATAGCCCTGCAACCTGTAAGTACCGCACTGTTTGCCAATTCACCGTTTTTTGAGGGAAAACTTACTAATTGCAAAAGTTGGCGAAGCCGCGTTTGGAGAGATCTCGATGCCTCCCGCACTGGTACGATCCCATTTATTTTCGAGCCAACCTTTGGATTTGAAAGGTGGGTTAATTATGCCTTAGATGTTCCAATGTATTTTGTATACCGCGATGGAAAATATATAAATGCGTTGGGTCAATCGTTTCGAGATTTTCTGAAAGGAAAATTACCAGCGCTTCCCAACGAGTTGCCCACTTTGAATGACTGGGCCGATCATCTAACGACTATATTTCCGGAAGCGCGTTTAAAAACATTCATAGAAATGCGCGGGGCAGATGGAGGTCCCTGGCGAAGTCTTTGTGCACTTCCTGCTTTTTGGGTTGGTTTGTGCTATAATCAATCATCTCTTGATGCGGCATACGATCTTGTAAAAACGTGGACACCAGAAACACGTGAAAAACTTAGGGTAGAGGCCGCTGATAAAGGGCTTAATGGCAAAGTTGGTAACATTAGAATTAGCGAACTGGCCAAAGAAGTAGTCGAAATTGCCAATGAAGGACTTAAAGCTCGCTCGATACCAAGCTATAACTCCAAATACATTGATGAAACTCATTTTCTTGATGAAATTAAGGAGGTAGTTGACAGTAAGCGTACTGCTGCTGACAAACTAATCGAGTTATACAACAACGATTGGTGCGGCGATATTTCTAAAGTTTTTGATCAACATAGTTACTAATAATACGTTTTCATCAACTAAAATAGACACGCATGTAGAAAAACAAAATAAACAAAATCAAAAATGCAAATATAGATCCTAGTGCAAATGGCTTAAAATTGGCTGACCACTTTCTTTGCAAGACTTGAGGTTGCGGATTTGACTGTTTAATTAACGCCTGCTCAACCAAGCTTGGTAATCTTGGTCCGAAACGAGCTAAAACTTTGAATGTGGTCTTAAGATCATTTATCACTGCCGCCGGACCCAAATTAGACTTTATGTAACCCTCTACAATTGGCCGTGCTACTTCCCAAATATTAATTTGAGGATTTAATGATCGAGCCACCCCTTCTACGACGACCATAGTTCGCTGTAATAGAATAAGTTCTGTGCGTGTTTCCATTCCAAAACGTTCAGTTACCTCAAATAAGTAACTCAGAAGCCTTCCCATGGATATATTGGATGCATCCATACCGAAAATTGGCTCCCCTACGGCTCGCAGAGCTCGAGCAAACTCATCAACATTTTGGTCTTGCGGCACGTATCCAGCCTCAAAATGTACTTCAGCAACTCGCTTATAATCTCGCTTTATAAAGCCAAACAAGATTTCCGCGTAGACCCGCCTTGTATATTCGTCAATATGTCCCATTATACCAAAATCAAATGCGACAATATCTCCATTACTAGATACTTTAAGGTTCCCTTGATGCATATCGGCGTGAAAGAACCCATCTCGCAAAGCATGGCTTAAGAACATATGTAATACCCTATCACCAAGCTCACTAAGATTATGCCCGGCTGCCGTCAGTGCATCCGTATCTCCCATTGGAAGTCCATCCGCCCAATCCAAAGTCATCACTCGGCGACTTGACAAACTCCAATTTATCGATGGGACAGAAAATCCTTTATCATTTCTAATATTTGCTGAAAATTCAGATGCCGACGCACTCTCTAANCGTAAATCCAGTTCTCCCTGNACAACACCATCAAAATGAGTGATTACATCTATTGGTTTCAAACGCCGTGACTTTGGCGAGACGAATTCGACCAATCTAGCAGCAAAATAAAAAGTGTCGATATCCCTTTGAAAAGCTCGCTCTATTTCAGGCCTCAAGACTTTTATAGCAACACTATGACCTGACNCTCGCAANTNCCCTCGATGGACCTGGGCAATAGATGCCGCTGCGACAGGCTCTGAAAAATGGCTAAATACATCATCTGCATCTAAACCAGTCTCTAACTTAAAACTTTGCTTTGCAACAGAAGTAGAAAATGGTGGCAGCCTATCTTGAAGAACACGCAGCTGTTCAGCGAGTTCTGGACCGACAACATCTGGTCGCGTAGATAGTATTTGACCAAATTTAATGTACGCAGGTCCCATCGCTGTNAAAGCTCTGGGAGCCGGCAGTAGTGATTTATCNCCCTTTCGACCCAAAAACTGAAATGGCCAAACAATGAACCTCGCAGCAAATTTTATAGTTTTTGGCGCATCCAAAGCGTTTAATATCACTGGCATGGCACCAGTACGCTCAAGAGTTGCACCAGTACGNATTAATCGCAGAATATTATGGGGCCCACGCATTTAAATTTTCCATCCAGAGTGCAAGCAGGCCACTCCCATCGTTAAGTTGCGGNATTTAGTATTCTCAAAACCAGCCTCATTAACAAGATTCAGAAATTTTTCCTGATTTGGAAAATTTCTGATGCTTTCAACTAGATATTGATAACTGCTTCGGTCTCTTGCAATTATTTGCCCTAACCTGGGTATCACATTAAATGAGTACTTGTCATAACACCATTGGAGTAAATCGTTTGGAATATGAGAAAACTCAAGGACCATAATTCTGCCGCCCGGCTTTAAAACGCGATAAGCTTCAGCAAGAGCTTTTTTTGGATTAGTAACATTTCGTATCCCAAAGCTGATAGTATAAACATCAAAGGTCTGATCTTCAAAGGGAAGAGCCATAGCATCACCCACAACCCAGTCGAGTTGACCGGAAATGCCAGCCGTTGCTGCACGCTTTCTACCTTCTGCTAGCATTGGTTCTGTCAAATCTAAAACCGTGGCATGTGCATTTCTAGCACGCTTCAGAAACCGAAACGAAATATCACCCGTCCCACCTGCAACATCTAATAATAATTGGCCGCCTCTTGGCGCCAACCAGTCCATCATTGCATCCTTCCAAAACCTATGTATTCCAAGCGACATGAAATCATTCATCACATCATACTTAGATGCCACAGAACTAAAAACACCTTGGACTTTCTCAGCCTTGTCCTTCTCTAGAATAGTTTCAAAGCCAAAGTGAGTTGTATTTTCTTTTTTATCTGACATTGCTCCAAGCCAAAAATAACTTTATATTACTTATAGATTAGTTANGGCGCGATACAATGCGCTCAAGCAATTATGAGACAGATTTATGCCCGAATTACCAGAAGTCGAAACCGTTTTACGGGGTATTTCTCCATTTTTAGAAGGCAACGAAATTGAATACGCTCAGGTAAATAGGCCTGACCTAAGAAGACCTTTTCCACAAAATCTTGCGNAACGTTTAAAAAATCGCAAGATAAATTTTTTACACCGCCGATCAAAATATATACTCATNGATCTATCTGAGGGAGAAACTTTACTCATACACTTAGGAATGTCAGGTCGAATTTTAATATCTCAAGAAATTCAAGGGGCTTTTCATCACAATAAGGCACAAAGCCAAAAACACGATCACTTTATTTTACATTTGAAAGACAGTCATCAGTTGACTTTTAATGATCCGCGACGATTTGGCGTGATAGATTTGCTTGAAACAGGATCATTAGAAACAAGTGCTACTTTAGCACACATAGGGCCCGAGCCATTAAGTAATAGTTTCAATGAAGCGTATTTTACGGACACTATAAAGTCAAAAAAAACAAATATAAAAGCCACCNTACTGGATCAGCGAATTGTTGCTGGCCTCGGTAACATATACGTTTGCGAAGCATTATTTCGAGCAGGGATTTCCCCAAAACATCAGGTTTATCGCTTATCACACAAAAAACTCAGTTCACTAGTACCTATAATCAAAGAGATTCTCATGGAGGCAATATCAGCAGGNGGTTCCTCGCTGAGAGATTTTCGCCATGCATCGGGGGATTTAGGATATTTTCAACATCGTTTCGATGTTTATGGCAGAGAAGGCCAAGAGTGTTGTAATACAGACTGCAAGACGAAAATAAGACGTATAATTCAGGCAGGTCGCTCAAGCTTTTATTGTAGTAAGTGCCAAAGATAACTTGTGTCTTCTGAAAGAAATGATAAAAAAACNACTTAGAAATTCAATGAAAGACCTGAAAAATGGCTTATGAGACAATCATAGTTGACGTTGAAGATCATGTTTGTGTTATCAAACTTAACCGTCCTGAAGCGTTAAATGCACTTAACAACCAGCTTCTCAGAGAGCTTGCGGAAGCCCTAGAAGATTGTCAAAAAAATGATAAGGTAAGGTGCATAGTACTAACAGGATCTGAAAAAGCATTTGCTGCAGGTGCTGATATAAAAATGATGTGCGAGAAAAACTTTTCTGAAGTGTTCTTGGAAGATATGTTTACCAATGANTCAGAACGAATTGGCAGAATCAGAAAACCAATAATTGCCGCAGTATCTGGTTACGCACTGGGGGGAGGGTGTGAATTAGCAATGATGTGCGATTTTATCATTTGCTCAGATACAGCTAAATTTGGCCAACCTGAAATCAATTTGGGTGTATCTGCTGGGCTGGGAGGCACACAAAGATTAACGCGGTATGTTGGTAAGTCCAAGGCGATGGAAATGAACCTAACAGGTCGATTGATGGAAGCAGATGAAGCCGAGAGATGTGGGTTAGTTAGCAGAGTTGTTCCAGTTAAGAAGNTGNTAGATGAAGCTTTATCTGCAGCACTNAANATANCTGAAAAATCAATGTTAACAACAATGGCGGTTAAAGAAATGGTGAATAGATCTTATGAAACACCATTGTCCGAGGGACTACTNTTTGAACGCCGAGTTTTTCATGCATTGTTTTCGACCGAAGATCAAAAAGAAGGTATGGAAGCATTTAGTGAAAAACGTGATGCTCAGTTCCGAGATAGATAATAAAAATCAAATAATTTGTTANTGGATGTGTTGACTCGAATTAAAGAGACGCCTAAAGAACAATAAAATTTNGTAAAANAAGGGTTTGTAAATGGCTAATACGCCTCAATCAAAAAAGCGTGCTCGACAAAACGACCGCAAATTGGAAGTAAATAAAGCTAGNAGNTCACGCATTCGAACGTTTTTGAAGCAAGTGGAAGAAGCTATTACTTCGGGCGATAAGACTGTGGCTGCTTCNGCGTTAAAGTCTGCTCAACCTGAGCTNATGCGAGGGGTNACTAAAGGCGTTTACAAGAAAAATACTGTTTCTAGAAAAATGTCACGGCTTTCTGCTAGAGTAAAAAGCATGGCTTGATAATAAAAAAAATTAGATTTGAGAGAGGGGACGCCATGGGCGTCCTTTTGCTTTTAATGGGTACTTTTTACCATACTGAGAGATTCTCTGTATTTTTTTTTGAGTCAAGTCTTAAGTTGTGTTGAATGATTCAGGAAACACTTGTTAAGTTCAAGTTAGCGAGTCGTTCGCCTGGGGGGTTCAGTTTATTATTTGGGGCATGCCACGCTCTGTCTAATGCTGGCCAATTTAAAATTTGTAACATCGCTGGTGAAATGTAAATTCACTTAGCTAGATCAGTGTACATCTTTAGCAGGTAGTAACGCCTTTAAACTGTTGGGCTGGAATATTACTGAAGTTTTGGGAATCAAAATATGAACAAAGATTTATGGGGAAAAATTCAAGAAGAACTTCAGGAAACAATAGGCAAAAATAACTTTACCAACTGGATATCACCACTGGACTTCTCAGAAGTAGTCGATGGCGTAGCAGTTTTTTACGTTCCCACAACCTTTTTAGGTAATTATGTTTCACAAAATTTTAGTGAGGCAATTTTATTTAAACTTAATAGTATTGATAAAAGTATTAACCGAGTTTCATTCAAGGTTAATGCTGAGGGTATAGTAAAAAAGTCTGTTCAGAAAAATGAAGAAAAAACCATTAAATCCGCAATTAAGCGTTCTGAAGTTATACCCGGCGCTCCTTTAGATCCAAGGTTCACTTTTGATAGTTTTATAGTCGGAAAACCTAATGAACTGGCTCATGCAGCTGCTAGACGAGTGGCAGATGGCACGGCTGTCACATTCAATCCTCTGTTTTTATATGGGGGCGTAGGGTTAGGTAAAACACATTTAATGCATGCTATAGCATGGGAANTATCAACGAAAAGACCTGATTTAAATGTNTTATATTTATCTGCTGAACAGTTTATGTACCGTTTCGTTCAGTCGTTAAGAGAACGAAAGATGATGGATTTTAAACAAATTTTTCGATCCGTTGATATATTAATGGTCGACGACGTTCAGTTTATTGCAGGGAAAGATAGCACTCAAGAAGAGTTCTTTCANACTTTCAACGCACTCGTAGATCAAGGAAAGCAAATTATTATTTCAGCGGATAGGGCCCCNGGTGAAATAAAAGGACTCGAGGAGCGAATTAAAAGTAGATTGCAGTGTGGGTTAGTTGTAGATTTACACCCAACTAATTACGAGCTGCGGCTAGGAATTTTGCAGTCAAAAGTTGAGTTATACAGTAAACAGTATCCAGATCTAAGCTTAGATCCTGAAGTTTTAGAATTTTTGGCACTTCGGATATCAACAAATGTTAGAGTTCTTGAAGGTGCTTTGACACGGTTATTTGCTTTCGCGTCTTTAGTTGGCCGCCATATAACTTTAGAAGTTACACAAGACTGTCTTGCGGATGTGCTTAGAGCCTCAGAAAGAAAAATTACAATTGAGGAAATTCAACGTAAGGTTTCTGACCATTACAATATTCGCCTCTCAGATATGATTGGACCAAAAAGATTACGGACTTATGCACGTCCCCGACAAATTGCTATGTATCTCGCAAAATACCTAACGAGTCGCAGCCTTCCTGAAATAGGCAGAAGATTTGGAGGCCGAGATCATACAACTGTAATGCATGGTGTTAAGCGAATAGAAGAATTGAAAAGCCAAGATGGCCAGGTCGCGGAAGATGTCGAAATCTTGCGCCGCGCACTCGAAGCGTAAGGCANAATATCAAGTAAGAATAAANATTGCTATTTTAACCTAAACCTCAATTTACGTTAAATTATAGAAAACACTTGAGCACGTCTAAAAATGGTTTAACCTGATATTCCGATTAGTTCAGTATAGGAGCAAGGGGAATGAAATTAAGCATAGAGCGAAATACCCTTTTAAAAGCTGTATCTCACGCTCAATCAGTAGTCGAACGTCGCAATACAATTCCTATTCTTGCTAATGTACTGATTGAAGCAGAAGATGGTAAAGTTCAATTTCGGGCCACGGACCTCGATGTAGAGATAGTTGATCGGGTGCAGGCTAAAGTTGAGCGTACTGGCTCCACCACAGTTTCTGCTGTATTATTGCATGAAATTGCTCGTAAATTACCAGATGGGGCGTTAATTGAGCTGACAGCTGATATATCTACTGGCCGGTTAACAGTAGAAGCAGGACGATCAAATTTTTCTTTAGCGACGCTTCCTAAAGAAGATTTCCCAATTATGGCATCATCAGAGTATGCCGCAAACTTTTCTGCAAAGTCTGGCGATCTACGTCGGTTATTTGATAAATCTAGATTTGCTATTTCAACCGAGGAGACCCGATACTATTTAAATGGTGTTTATATGCATTCTGCTACTTTTGAAAGTTCAAAAGTACTGCGGTGCGTAGCTACTGACGGTCACAGACTAGCAAGAGTAGATACTGCAATACCGCAGGGAGCAGAAGACTTACCAGGGGTCATTATTCCTAGGAAAACTGTAGCAGAAATACGAAAATTCTTGGATGACGATGAAGTTGAAATAGCTGTATCAGTTTCAGAGACAAAGGTCCGCTTTGCGACACCCGACATTACTTTAACTTCTAAAGTAATTGAAGGAACATTTCCTGATTATACTCGCGTAATTCCTGCATCAAACGAAAAAAAATTGGAAGTTGATGCAGCCGAATTTGCAAAGGCTGTTGACAGAGTGTCTACTGTGTCATCAGAAAGATCTCGGGCCGTAAAACTGTGTTTAGAGGATGATCAACTTACATTGATTGTTAATTCTCCGGACAGTGGAGCGGCTGAAGAGCAAGTAGCAGTTGCCTATAACGATGAGCGTTTAGAAATAGGCTTCAACGCCAAATATTTACTAGAAATATCTAGTCAGATTGACAAGGAAAATGCTATATTCATGTTCAACTCATCTGGAGACCCTGTTTTAATAAGAGAGGGTAATGATCTATCAGCAGTTTACGTCGTAATGCCAATGCGAGTGTAATAAATTTATTTAGAAATAAGGTTTTGTCTTGCATATTAGTCAGCTGACATTATCACATTTTAGATCTCACAAATTTACACAAGTTCCAGTTGGCAATGGTCCAATAGCGTTATTTGGAAGCAATGGTGCAGGAAAAACAAATATACTTGAGGGTATTTCCTTGCTTTCACCTGGAAAGGGTCTGAGACGGGCTAACGCGGCCGACTTAAGCAAAAGTCCTGAGAATATTGGATGGAAATTGAATGCAGAAGTAGTATCCGGTACAAATTCTAATTTGATTGAAACCTCTTGGAAAACCACCTCATCTCGAACAGTCAAAATTAATGATAAACTTGCTAGACAAAACGATTTGGCAAAATTAGTGAGGGTAGTCTGGTTATTACCGTCTATGGATCGCCTTTGGATAGAGGGCGCAGAGGGTAGACGTAAATTTCTTGACCGTCTTACTCTGAGTTTTTTTCCAAAACACGCGGATTGTGTATTAAATTATGAGAAAGCGATGCGAGAAAGAAACCGTCTGTTAAAAGAAAAAATGACTGATGGTGTGTGGTATAAGGCGCTTGAAAGCCAGATGGCTAAAAATGGCCTTTTAATTCAATTAAATCGTAAAGCTGCTTTGAAAAAAATTTGCGCATCGCAGAATAGCTCCACAACTATGTTTCCGGCGGCTGAGCTGTCATTATCACACGCAGACAGTGACATGCCAACAGATGAAGCTGAATTTATACTGTCACTATCGGAAAGCCGCCACCTCGACATATTGGCAGGGCGTACACTTATTGGGCCCCACCGATCAGATATGGAAGCCATTTATCTTCCTAAAGGAATTCCTGCAAAAGACAGCTCTACTGGCGAACAAAAAGCAATGCTCATATCTATAATATT
>NYSJ01000044.1 GCA_002682975.1 Paracoccaceae bacterium | reverse complement strand
TTTGGAACTTTTTTAATTATTGTCTCAATTAGATCTTTTTTTGAGTATTTAAGTATAAATTAGTAAAAAAATTAGGATTTAAAGATTATATAACTTATATGTTTAATTTAAAAGATATCATTTCATCAATCGCTGACGTAGGCCAAAAGTTATTTAAAAAAAGCGAAATTAAACAGACTTAGTAAATTATTTCGTTAGATACTTATTAGGCGCAAAATTAAAAAAAGCGTGATTATTAATGAGTAATCGATAGCAGAGTCTTACTTTAAAATTGATCTACCAGCATATTTAGCCAAACTTCCTAACTCCTCTTCGATCCTAATCAACTGATTGTATTTTGCTAAACGGTCAGATCGAGCAAGAGAACCTGTCTTAATTTGTCCACAGTTGGTAGCGACAGCTAAATCAGCAATGGTAGTATCTTCCGTCTCCCCAGATCTGTGGCTCATTACATTTGTATAATTCGCACCATGTGCCAAATCTACGGCCTCAAGTGTCTCCGTAAGTGTCCCTATTTGATTTACCTTGACCAGCATTGAGTTAGCGCAGGATATATCAATTCCTTTCTTCAGCCTCTTAGGGTTTGTCACAAATAGATCATCTCCTACAAGTTGTATCTTGTTTCCCAGCTCTTGCGTTAATATTTTCCAACCTTACCAGTCATCTTCCGACATACCGTCTTCTATTGAAACTATAGGATAGTCGTTAACCAGTTTTGCTAGATAAGTGGCATTTTCTTTTGAACTGAGAACTTTATTTTCCCCAGTAAAATGATATTTACCATCATTAAAATACTCGGTTGAAGCACAGTCTAATGCCAAATAAATGTCTTCGCCTGCCTTATACCCTGCTTTTTCAATGGACTTTAAAATAAAATCAAGAGCGTCCCTAGTAGAGCTGATGTTTGGTGCGAAGCCGCCTTCATCGCCAACACTGGTCGATAGCCCTGCTGATTTTAATTCTGCTTTTAAAGTGTGAAATACCTCGGAGCCCATTCTAACAGCGTCTTTTATATTTTTGGCGCCGACTGGCATTATCATGAATTCTTGAATATCGATAGGATTATCTGCATGTTCACCGCCGTTAATAATATTCATCATTGGCACGGGAAGTACTCTTGCGGATTCCCCACCAATATATCTAAAGAGGGACTGGCCACTGCAAATTGCAGCAGCTTTTGCAACTGCCAAAGAAACTCCTAAAATAGCGTTTGCACCAAGCTTTGATTTGTTTTCTGTCCCATCTAATGCAATCATTTTATGGTCAATATTTTCTTGATCTTTTGAACTTGTTCCAACAAGTACTTTAGCCAGTTCATGGTTGACGTTTTCGATAGCTTTATAAACGCCTTTTCCCTTAAAGCGTTTATGATCATTATCACGAAGCTCAACGGCTTCGTGAGCCCCAGTTGATGCTCCCGAGGGAACCGCTGCACGACCCACTGTTCCATTTTCAAGTATAACATCAACCTCTAAGGTTGGGTTGCCGCGACTATCTAAAATTTCACGAGCTTTAATCTCAGTTATAGTATACATATTGGACTTTCGAGCATTGACAAATTTTTTACTTAAGCCTTAGTCGAGCGATAACTGAAATACAATGTCCGTTAAAAGAATTATTAAACTATCTAGTTATGCTTTCTTAATTGGCACACCGTAGAGTTCTAATTTATGACCTCGAAGTTCATATCCTAGTCGAAGAGCAATTAATTCTTGCAACTCNTCAATTTCATTATCGACAAATTCAATGACTTTGCCNGAGTTAATGTCGATTAAATGATCATGGTGTTCTCGGTCAGCATTTTCGTATCTTGCTCGACCATCGCCAAATTCAAGTTTATCCAAGATACCGCTTTCCTCAAATAATTTCACCGTTCTATAAACAGTTGCAATAGATATAGAGTCATCGATGGCGGAAGCGCGGTTGTACAGCTCTTCTACATCAGGATGATCAAAAGTATTTTCTATTATTTCAGCAATAACTTTTCGCTGGTTGGTCATCCGTAGCCCTTTTATTTCGCATCGCTCTAATATTGTCTCGCTCATAATTGCCTCTATTAACGGTAAAAATTATATTTTATGTTATATAAATTTTAATTTTAAAGGTGGAAAANAAAATTGAAATATAATTTAAATTATTTTTAGTCATTATTTTATTACTCGCCAACGGAACAACCATTATTCTTATGTTCCACAAAAAGTAGCGGAAACCTTTTCATCTTCTTTTGGAGCTTTTAATAAATCAGATTTTTCTTTGTAATTATATGGATTTATCAGCGCCTCATTGAGAGTGTGAAAAGGTTCAAAGTTGTCCGAAAGGGCCGATTGGATAGCCTTTTCAATATTGTGATTACGAGGAATAATTGCGGGATTTGCCTGTCTCATAGTTTCTTTTGCCGATGGTATATTTTGAATACGATTATGCCATTTTTTTTCCCAAGTTAAATACGTCGAATTCTTCATAAATTTGTAAGGTTGATCATTGTTTGTAATTGTTGAAAAAAAGTTAGTAAAATCTGCCTTTTCTTCATCCAGAATTGTCATTAATTCACTAATTAAGTGTTTATCTTTTTGGACAGGCGTATCAATTCCCAATTTAGATGCAAATTTGATGTCATTCTGCTGTGACATATATTCCGATGTCTCATTTATGATCTCTTGAAACTCTTCAAGCGTATTCGTTTCATCTTGATGAAGTAGTAATAGAGCGCTAGCCAGCTGGGCTAAATTCCAAATTATAATTTTTGACTGATTAATAAAAGAATATCTTCCAAAGTTATCTATTGAGGAAAAAACTTTGGAAGGACTATATTCGTCCATAAAAGCACAGGGACCGTAGTCAATAGTTTCGCCTGAAATTAGACAATTGTCAGTATTCATAACGCCATGAATGAAACCTACTCTCATCCATTCTGCAACTAGTTCGGCTTGGCTCGAACATACAGCCCGCAGAAAATCCGCAGTGCTTTTTGCATCGGGATAGTGTCGTTTAATTGAATAATCCAACAAAATTTGCAAGTTGCTAGTATCTGATGTCGCGGAAAACCATTGAAAAGTACCTATTCTAATATGGCTTTTCGCAATGCGAGTAATTATCGCTCCTGGCATCTTCGCTTCTCGATAAACAGGTTCGCCCGAACTGACAATTGCAAGTGCACGCGTGGTAGGGATGCCTAAGTTGTACATAGCCTCACTCACTATATATTCTCTTAGAACAGGCCCCAACCAGGCCCTACCATCACCGCCTCTCGAATATGGTGTTTTACCCGATCCCTTAAGCGCTATGTCGTACCGCTCACCCTTCGCAGAAATTACTTCAGCTAATAGATGTGCCCGCCCATCACCAAGATCCGGGTTAAATTGTCCAAACTGATGCCCAGCGTATTTTTGTGCTATGGGGGTACCGTTCAGAGGAGAGTTACCAGAGAAAATATTTTCTTTTTCCACTAAACTTTCGAATTTTAGTCCTAATTCCTCGGCCAGCTGTGAGTTCCACTTCAACAATTTGGGGACTGCAACTGGCGTTGGAGGTGTAACTGAGTAAAAACTTTCTGGAAGTTGAGCGTAGCTGCTTTCAAAATTATTCATTTATCTAACCGAACCCTTAAATCGGCAATCGCCCTAATCGCTGCGTTAATAGACTGAAAAACCTCTCAGCCTCCAAGTCTCCGATAAAATAAGCGTTCGCCTTCCGGTCGGTTACTCGCCACCAATCTGCTACCGTCATACCCAAAGTCAATTCTGATATTGTTTCTATCTCAACATTGATCTTTCGTCCTGAAAAGATTGTTGGATCGATCAAATATGCTATTACGCATGGATCATGCAATGGAGCGCCTGCTGAACCATACTTTTCTTTATCAAACCTTTCAAAGAAATCTGTCATTTCTGCAACAGCTAATCCTACGGGAGTATCTAGCTGCCGAAATGCTTCATTTCTCTCACTTGTTACAAGAGCTTTGTGTGTCACATCTAAAGGCGTGACTACCAAATCAATTCCAGCTTCAAAAACAATTTTTGCTGCTTCAGGATCAACATAAATATTGAACTCTGCAGCAGGCGTTATGTTTCCAACTTCAAAATATGCTCCACCCATTAAAACAATTTGTTTAATTCTTTTCGTAATTCTTGGCTCCTTCAAAATTGCCGAAGCTACATTTGTAAGGGGCCCCAATGGGCATAAAGAAACAGTGTTTGCAGGCTCGTTCATAATCGTATCTATGATAAAATCAACGCCATGTTGTTCTTTTAAGGTTATCTTAGGTTCAGATAACTCAGGTCCGTCAAGGCCCGTTTTGCCATGAACATGCTCTGCAGTAACAAGTTTTCGTTTTAAAGGGCGATCGCAACCCGCATATACGCCGACATTAGGCTGTCCTGCCAATTCACAAATAATACGTGCATTTTTTTCGGTTAAAGAAAGAGGCACATTTCCTGCGACTGCAGTTATTCCCAGTACTTCAATTTCATCAGGGCTGGCGAGAGCAAGTAATATGGCCACAGCGTCATCTTGTCCTGGATCTGTATCAATTATAATTTTTTGAGCGCTCACCGTGATCTCCAAACAATGAATTATTTAAGTATTTTCTTTGCTTTTTCCCATAAAACATCCATTTCGTTTAAGGAAGTGTCTTGGGGGTGTTCCCCTTTTTTTTCAAGCTCTGTTTCAATAAAATCAAATCTTTTTTTAAATTTATTATTTGTTTTTTTTAACGCAATTTCCGCGTCAATATTCAAATGCCGACCCAAATTTACAAAAGTAAAAAGTAAATCTCCAAACTCCTCCTCTATATGAGCTGAGTTTCCATCGGCTGCTGCATCAGTAAGTTCCCGTGCTTCTTCAATAATTTTATCCAAAACATTTTCATAACTTGGCCAATCGAAACCCACACGCGCTGCGCGTTTCTGGAGTTTTATTGCTCTTACTAAAGCAGGTAGGTTAACAGCCACGCCATCGAGTACTTTCCCTTGGTGTTTAGACTTTCTCTCTGCTGCCTTGATAGTCTCCCAATCCTCAATTTGTTGCTGAGAAGTTTTATTTACCTTGTCTTCTCCGAAGACATGTGGATGCCGGGATACCATTTTATCAGAAACCTCTCTAACGACATCGTTAAAGTTAAAATATTCTTTTTCCGAGGCTATCTGGGAATGATAAATTGATTGTAGTAGCAAATCTCCAAGTTCAGTTTTTAAATTGTCCCAGTCTTTTCTGTCTATTGCATCTACGACTTCGTATGCTTCTTCTATCGTATATTGGGATATACTTTCAAATGTTTGTTCTATATCCCAGGGACAGCCTTTTTCGCGATCTCTCAATGCACGCATTATTTCAACCAAAGCCGCAATATTTCCATTTCTTTCATTTATAATTTTCTCATTAAAAGGCATTGCGTCCTCTTGGCTTTTTTTGTTTGATATACTTTGAACGTTTAAGTCGAAGGAGTCCAGATATCCCAATAGTTAATCGAATTGCTGCGTTTGACGCGGATATGAAAAAATGGCGAAGAAATATTCATCAAAACCCTGAGTTAGGTTTAGATTGCTATCAAACGGCCTCCTTTATTGAGGCTAAACTACGTGAATTTGGCATTAGTGAAATTCATACTGGGATAGCGCAATCAGGGTTAGTAGCTATCATAGATGGAAAAGAGAATGGTGATACTATAGGTCTTCGAGCTGATATTGACGCACTGCCGATGATGGAAACAACAAACTTAGAATATGCGTCAAATAACTCTGGATTAATGCATGCGTGCGGGCATGATGGTCATACTACAATGCTGTTAGGGGCTGCACGTTATTTAAGTGAAACTAGAAACTTTTCTGGCAGAGTTGCTTTGATATTTCAGCCTGCCGAAGAGAATGAAGGCGGTGGCCGCATTATGGTAGAAGAAGGTGTTTTGGATCGATTTAACATAAAAAATGTGTATGCCATTCACAATACACCTGATGTAGCCTTGGGAAAATTTTATACAATGCCCGGTGCAATTATGGCTGGCGCAGATAAATTTCATATTGATGTCGTTGGAGTTGGTGGTCACGGAGCCTACCCACATGAAACAAAGGATCCTATATTAGCCGCAATTGGAATTGTTCAAACTTTGCAAACAATCGTATCCAGAAGTCGCGATCCAAATGATAAATTAGTGGTATCCGTAACTCAAATTCATGCTGGAAGTACGGATAATGTGACGCCAGAGAATACTTACATTAATGGAACTGTGCGTACCTTTGATAAAGTGGTGCAGGACATGGTAATAAAAAGAATGGAAGAAATTGTTGCAGGGCATGCTCAGAGTTTTGGAGTGGACTGCAAATTGAGGTATGAAAAAGGATATCCTCCAACTATTAACAATCCAGAAAATGTCGAAATGGCTGCGCTCGCAGCCAAAGATGTCTCAGGTGTAAGCATGGTGGATGATAACGCTGGGCAAGAAATGGGGGCGGAAGATTTTTCTTACCTCTTAGAAAAAAGACCTGGAGCTTACTTGTTTTTAGGTATTGGTGAGGCTGCGGGATTACACAATACAAATTATGATTTTAATGATGATGCTTCCGTCTATGGTGCNTCATTTTTTGCACGACTGGTTGAAATANCACAACCTCTTGGGAGATAAAATTGAGTTTAAAAGATGCAAAAAANCAAGTAGATCAAGCATTTACAAGAGATAGTTATACAGGCCAATCCTATGAGAATGCTTTTGGTGGAGCTACCTCTTTCTTACGTTTAAAATATACGAAAGAGCTTAATAATATCGACCTGGCAATCACTGGTATTCCATTTGATCAAGCTGTTACCAATAGACCAGGGGCTCGTTTTGGTCCAAGAGCAATTAGGGAAGCCTCAACTTTACAGCCATTTGATCCGATATACGGGTGGAACGATTTTGATCCAATTTCAGAACTGTCTATGGTTGATTATGGTGATTTAGCCTTTGATTACGCTAAAATAAGTGACTTTCCAAAGTGCTTAGAAGACCACATAACTGGAATATTAAGTAAATGTGAAGGGTGTATTTCGCTTGGAGGTGATCACTTTATTTCTTATCCAATATTAAGAGCTTATAGAAAAAAGTTTGGTAAGCCGCTGGCTTTATTACAGTTCGATGCCCATTCCGACACATGGCCTGATGATGACATGGACCGTATAGACCACGGTACAATGTTTTATAAAGCAGTAAAACAGGGGTTAATTGACCCAAAAAGATCCGTTCAGGTTGGAATTAGAACACATAATTCTGATACGATGGGCGTAAATATTATCGATGCGCGGGAAGTGTTTGAGGCTGGTCCAAGTAAAACAGCAAACAAAATAAAATCTATTTTGGGTGATGCTCCCACTTATTTGACTTTTGACATTGATTGTTTAGATCCGGCGTATGCTGCCGGGACAGGTACGCCAGTATGGGGTGGGTTATCTTCTATACAAGCATCGATTATCTTACGCGATCTTGCTGGTATTAACATGGTCGGTGGGGATGTTGTAGAAGTTGCTCCACAATATGATGTTTCGGGTGCAACAGCTGTCGCCGGAGCTCACGTGGCTCATGAGTTAATTTGCATTTGGGGATGGAATAAAAAACGTCGACCGTAATCAAGAATTAAGTAAGTTCTCAGTAAGAATTACCAAGTAATAAACTTGACCAATAATTTTAATAGATGCATGAGGGACTAATGTTGCCACTCGATCGACTTGACCAAATTGTCTCCCGTTTCCAGTTTCTGGAAGCGAAGTTAAATGGGGAACTTTCTGGCGCTGATATAGCAAAAGTATCTCGTGAATACGCTGAACTACGGCCTGTCGTGGATGAAATCATCGATTACAAAGGGCTATTAAGCGCACTAAAAGATGTTGAGGAATTACTTGCTGATCCAGATATGAAAGCGTTAGCTGAAGATGAACTTACCAATTTAAAAATAAAAATACCAAAAACTGAACAAAGTCTGCAGTTGGCATTACTTCCCAAGGACTCTGCAGATGCGCGCCCTGCAATTTTGGAAATACGCCCTGGAACTGGAGGAGAAGAGGCTGCCCTTTTCGCCGGTAACTTACTGAGAATGTATCAACGTTATGCAGAGATAAATAATTGGTCTTTTGAAATGATTGAAGAACAGCAAACTGAGTTGGGTGGAATTAAGGAGGTTGTTGCCCACATTAAGGGCGATGGAGTATTTGCTCGTCTCAAATATGAAAGTGGCGTGCATAGAGTGCAAAGAGTACCAGAAACTGAGAGTGGGGGAAGGATTCACACTTCTGCAGCAACTGTTGCCGTATTACCTGAAGCTGAAGACGTAGATATAGAAATAAATAATAATGACTTGAGAATAGACACCATGAGAAGCTCCGGGGCAGGGGGACAGCATGTAAATACGACAGACTCAGCGGTTCGTATTACTCATTTACCTAGTGGCATAGTCGTTACAAGTTCTGAAAAGTCCCAACACAGAAATCGCGAAATAGCTCTGCAAGTCTTAAAAACTCGATTATTTGATTTAGAGCGGCAGCGAGTAGATAGTCAGAGATCAGAAAGCCGAAAAATTCAGGTTGGATCTGGAGATAGATCGGAAAGAATCAGGACCTACAATTTTCCGCAAGGGCGGATGACAGATCATAGAATAAACCTTACACTTTATAAATTAGATCAAATACTTGGTGGCGATTTGAACGAAATAATTGACGCACTTTTAGCAGATGCTCAAGCTAAAATGCTTGCAGAAATAAGCGAATGAAGTTGCGAGACTTATTAATAGCAAGTCAAGCTAAATTGAGTGAATGTGGTATAACCGATTCCGTGAGAGACGCTCGCTTGCTTTTGGCAGGCTGTTTAGACATACAGACATCGCAACTTAATTTGCTCGATGATAATTTTCCATCTAAAATTGTGGTTTCTAAATTTTGGAAAATGATAGACGAGCGCTGTAAAAGAAAACCAGTGTCTAAAATTCTAGGTTACCGATCCTTCTGGGGTAGAGATTTTGAAATTAATGAAAAGGTTTTAGACCCTCGTGGTGACACGGAAACGTTAGTTGAACTAATACTTGATTGTAATTTTGATACCTTGCTTGAACTTGGTACAGGGAGTGGTGCGATCGCTATTACAATTTTGGCAGAGTGCCCCGAAGCGAGTTGTGTAGCTACGGACATTTCCAAGGATGCTCTGGAAACGGCTTCTAGGAATTCTAAGACCTATGGTGTTGATGATCGTTTAAAGTTACTAGGTTCCAACTGGTTTCAAGAGATTAATGGAAAGTTTGATATAATCGTTTCCAATCCTCCCTATATATCTGAAGATGAATACAATGAGCTGAGCCCCGAAGTATATAGATATGATCCAAAAATATCATTAACACTTGGAGGAGATGGTCTGAATGCATATCGCATCATTACTTCTCAGGCGCGTGAAAAGTTGACCAAAAATGGACGTGTTTTTCTTGAAATTGGGTACAAACAGGCGCCCGCTGTAAAGTATCTTTTAGAAAAAGCTGGTTTTGATGAAATTAGAATCCACAAGGATCTAAACTCAAAAGA
>NYSJ01000088.1 GCA_002682975.1 Paracoccaceae bacterium | reverse complement strand
AGCAGATATTGATCCTCAGCCTGAAACATTAGGCAGAGAAAATAACGGGCGTGATCCGATCAGCCTCAGCTCTTGAACGAGCCAAAGGACCGTCTATAAAAATAGACTTTTTACGAAACACATCGGCAATCCAACTTGCAGTTGCAAATGGAATTGCGAGCATAAAAATAATACTAAAAAAAAGTACGAACTCTAGAGAGCGGCGTGGCTTTGCTCTAAACTTTCGAGTGGATTGAGAAACATCAGTCATTATTCTAGGTTCCTTTATTCTGCATAGCACCTGAACCATCCAGAGCTATAACCGTTTCGATAGTCACACGTTCGTGACCAGCATTAAGGGTCGCTATTTCGACTGCGTCTCTAAGTCGCTTAGCTGCCGATATTCTTGTTAAAATGGGGTGATTAGAGACGATCCGGTCCAATTCGGTTTGTGCCTGAGCATCCCGGGGTAGATCTCGTTGTAAATTTGTTGGGGTTGCTTCAGAGGCATCCATATCGCTGGCCAAAGGCAAAATATGAAACAGAGCATCGAAAAGTCCATTACATACCTCTTGAAGAACATAGGTGGCTCCAGAATAACCCATCATTGGGGTCCCAGTAGACCGCCTTATCGCTGCTCCTGGAAAGGATGCAGGAATGAAAGCTGGCTGAGGTCCATGACCTCCCTTAAGTTCCGCCAAGTACATCTTTTCATTTATGGAACCAAAAACGACCAATGGCTTCTTTTGCTCGATCAAGGCACGGACCTCTTGATTATTTGTCTTTTTTCCTCGAACTCTTGCAACTGAAAAAGCACAAGGAAAACCCAAATCCGTTTCGAGATAGTTTCTCAAACCACGAGCATAAGTTTCATTAGCCACTACCGCAAAGTCCGCAGTCCCAAAAAAATCCTGAGTAACCGAACGCCATAAATCCCACACTGGCTTTATTGTAGAATGCTTTTCTTGCTCTATGAACGGCTCTGGATCAAGATCAAGTAATGAGCCTAAAGATCTGAGAAATTTCGTCGTGCTATCTACACCGATTGGCGCTTGAAGATACGGCTTACCTAAGACCTCGCACAGACCGCGGCCAAATTCTCTATACATACAAATATTAGCATCAGCATTAACAAGACCACGCATTTCTGCTAAATGAGCACCTAATGGCATAACCATATTTACTTCGGCCCCAATGCCTGTGACCAACCGGCGTATTTCTTGTAGGTCACTTGGCATATTGAATGTTCCATACATCGGACCAAGAATGTTTACCCGAGGTTTAGCTCCTTCTTCACGCTTCTTTTCCGGTGGCATTCTGCCCTTGGTCATTCCAAATTCCGTAAATATCCAAGTCATAGCTCGATCTGCTGATTCCCACTGGTCTTCATCAATGGTTCTTGGCAAAAATCTCTGAATATTTGTACCTTGCGGTGTGACGCCCCCACCAATCATTTCAGATATGGAACCAGTGACTACAACAGCAGGAAGTGCCGGGTCCAAAGCCTCCCAGGCCCTTCTCATAGCACCTTCAGTGCCATCCCGACCTAACTCTTCCTCACCAAGGCCGGTAACTACAATAGGTAGTTCATGTGGCGGAAGTCCGTCCGTATAATGTAAAACTGAAGTCACGGGTAAATTCTCACACCCAACTGGACCATCAATTACAACCTGAAGTCCTTTAACAGCACAAAAGGCGTAAACGGCACCCCAGTAGCCCCCAGCACGATCGTGATCTTGTATCAACACTAGATCATCTCCTGTGCTTTGGCCGCTTTAGCTGCCTTATCTAATTTTTTCTGATGTTGCGCCCGAAAATCTGGACGCAGATTTGGAGATCCCTCCCAAACTCCCGATGTATCATTAGCACCGACACCCTCGAAAAAACCTTTTAAATTGGCCATTCGGTCACGATTTCCTATTGCTGTATTAATTACTTGCGCCAAGCTTCCGGCACCAGCTACGCCCATTAACGGCCGTGCAGATACTAAATTAGTGAAATAAAGGCCGGGCCGACCCTGCTCTTTTGCATGTTGCACAACCGGAGTTGTGCCAATGGCTAAGTCGGGATCAAAAGCTTCAATTGCCGATAAATCATCTTCCAAAGATGCTCTGAATTTAACTGCAGTGCCCTTCTGACTAAGCCAATCAGCATCGGCCTTAGACATTTCAGTTTTGGGGCAGGCTGTTCCTACATATGGAACCTCAGCTCCACTCTCTATCAACAGCCTGGCCACTAAAAGCTCACTACCTTCATAGCCTGACAATGTAATTCGGCCATTAATTGGATTATTTTTTAGAGCCTCTTTTATAGCGGGAAGAAACAAATTTTGGGCTTTTGCTATTTGCTTATCTGGCACAGCAAAAACTTTTCCAATGCTTGCCAGCCAATCTGCTGTTCCGTCATATCCAACTGGAGCACTGCCGACTGCGACTCGACCTGCCGCTTCAAATTCGCGCAAAGTAGCAGTATAAAAAGGGTGTATGGCTGCAACCGCTTCGCAATCCAAGGCAGCATATAGCTCACGCCACTCACGGGCGGGCAATACAGGGCCAGCAGCCAAACCCATAGGATCGAGCATGGCACCAATAACCATTGGATCAGCTGGGAACATTTCACCAAGCATAGCGATACTTGGCCTGTTGTTTTTACCACCTTTAGGAGCTTGAACTGGACCTGCTTCAACTTCTTGTCGCGCAAAGTTAAGCATTGCACCAGCCAAGATATCCTTTGCCTCAGCATGAGTTGGAACACCAAAACCAGGAACATCAATTCCAATAATGCGGACACCATTTATTTCATTGGGAAGAAGCCTAAGCGGAACTCCGCTGGCGGTTGGTACGCATAAATTAGTAACTACTACTGCATCATAGTGGTCTGGATCCGCTAATTCGTGTACAGCATCTCTTATATCCTCAAAAAGCTTTCCAGTAACTAATGTTTCAGAATTGAACGGAACGTAACCTACGGAACGCCTTGCACCATAAAAGTGACTGACAAAGGTCAGTCCATACACACAACAAGCAGAACCCGACAAGACGGTAGCTACCCGACGCATTCTGAGACCTACGCGTAAAGATCCAAAGGCAGGACACATGGATTGAGGCTTATCATGTGGNCCCATTGGATAGTCNTCAGCATATTTTTCCAAAATTTCCGAATTTTGGTTATTTTCTGCTGCTGTTTTCATTGTGCTACCAGAATGGCACCCCAATTGACCTTCAATTGCAGTTTCAGGGCCAGTAATCACCCCTTCGGAGACCTCCTCTGGATGCCCATTGATTACTTCTGCATCCGCAGCCGTATCGTATGTTATCTCCTTACTCACATCATACCTCGTCGTACACAACCTCTAAAGATTTTATAGGCTTGGCATTCTTTCCGCGCATATCAATGTCTGTTGCAGGCACTAATACGAAGTCGCCCCCCGTGTCTTTACTATCAAAAAGATTGAGAAGCCCATCCTGATCTAGTGGCGTAGGGCGAACAGGCGGAGCTTCGCCGACCGCCTCAGCAAGCTGTGTGAACAGATCGCCCCATTGACCTTTTGCAGTCCCAACAATTTGATAGTTTGCAGACTTCTTCCTAAGATCGTCATCCTGNGGTATCGCAGCTAAAACAGGGATATTTACTTCTTTAGCAAAAGCCGCTGCTTCACCGCTTCCGTCATCTTTGTTTATGACCAGGCCTGCAACACCAACATTACCACCCAGTTTTCGAAAGTATTCAACGGCTGAACAAACATTATTGGACACATAAAGTGACTGTAAGTCATTCGAGGCTACTAAAATNACNTTTTGAGCCATATCACGNGCAATNGGCAANCCAAANCCACCGCAAACGACATCCCCAAGAAAATCTAANAAAACATAGTCAAAGTCCCAGTCATGGAATCCCAATTTCTCAAGAAGCTCAAAACCGTGAATTATCCCNCGACCACCACAACCTCGACCNACTTCTGGGCCACCAAGTTCCATTGCGAAAACNCCACCACGCTTGAAGCAAACNTCACCAATTTTTACCTCTTCTCCAGCCAATTTTTTCTTACTAGAGGTNTCAATAATNGTGGGACAAGCNTTACCTCCGAATAGTAAGCTTGTAGTGTCTGATTTNGGGTCACATCCAATAAGCAAGACCCTTTTACCCATNTCAGCCATCATNTGAGATAGGTTAGCNAGGGTGAAGGATTTNCCAATGCCTCCTTTTCCATAAATAGCGATAATTTGNGTATGTTTNGTAGGAGCCTCTTTCTCACCTTCAGCCTGAATATCTGCGATATCCATATTTGCCTCATCCCGAAGCCGCTGAGAATAATCCTTAAGATTTGGGACGTCATCTTTCATTGCACATTGCTCCAATTTAACATCATTTTACTGCAGTCAGCTTCCTCAAATGCCACCTTATAGGCTTCATCAGCCTTTTCAGCCGGCATCCTATGGGTGATAAGACCATCCAAAGATAAAGCCCCGCTTTCAACCAGTGCGCGAACTGCCGTAAGGTCTGACTGAGACCACTCTGCTGCAATTCTAATCTTTATTTCNTTCATAAAAGCGGGAGGAAAAGCAAAATTGATTCTCTCACTGTAGAAGCCAGCGAGAACAATTTCTGCACCCTTCTGACATCGCTGTATCCACTGATCTAAAATATCAGCACGACCAGACGCATCAAAAACGGCCCTGTAATCTCTTTTTTCATCTTTATCAGGATGAACTACTTCATAACCAACAGCGCCAGCCCTACGTGCTTCGTCAATTTCCCAAACAGTTGGAGCTTTGCCGCCGGCTGCAATAGTGAGTCGAGCTAGTAGGCGCCCAAGAACACCATGCCCAATTATTAAATCCGGCAAACGAACCTCCATACCCGCAATTGCATGACGTGCGGTGGCAGCCAAAGCAAATAAAGCTCCCTGCTCCCCAAGTTGCCGATCAATTTTTACTGTTCTATCACAATTAGTTACCAGAAGACGTGCCGAACCGCCAAAAAGGCCTAGAGCGTCTTTAAAGCCATTGGAACCTGGAACAAAAACAAAATCCCCAATGTTTAATGATGAACCAGCTTCCGAATGAACAACTTCTCCCATTGCTTCATATCCAGGAACTAACGGATAACCCATCCCAGGAAATGGAGGCATTTTACCCGACCAGAGCAAACCCTCTGTACCAGTGGAAATACCGGAATGATGCACTTGAACAACTACGTCCCCCTCNGCTGGGTCCTTAAGGCCAACGGATTGGATTGAAAGTTGCTTAGCGCNCTCCAATAAAACTGCTGATGTTTCCATCCCTTATCCCTTATCCCTACCGCTTACTTTATCGCTACAATAAAGAGTCGTAATAAGTGTCAGTTTAACCTGACATTTATAAGTGTCAATTTTTTTTGACATTTTTTATTATTTAAATTCTGCGCGCCTCTATTACTGTTGTAATAAAAGGGCGTTTGGCCTTGTGAATTTTGACATCCACAAAGCCCGCAGCCTTGATAAATTCGGATATCTGCTCTGGAGATCGCGTTTTGCCCGTACTCATAGCAAGTGTATACATTGCAAAATATACATCACCCCATAAAGTTGGTTGATCAGGACCCAGCATAGGCTCTGAAACTATTAAGCGACCCCCTTTGCTAAGTGCGCGAAAAGCTTTTGCGAGTAAGTTTTCAATTGTTTGGTCCCGATGATCATAAAGTATACGAATTAGTGAGATTACATCATAACCTTCAGGCAATTCATCTTCTTTAAAAGATCCAATAATACAAGCATGCTTTGAATTNGCAGAATGCGAACCTGGCAAATCGAAAACTGCGGCATCAATCTTAGGATAGCTTTTGTTTAGCTCACCCACAAAGGTACCTTTACCACCACCGACATCTAACCAACGACAAACTGGCCGTATTTTAACCGACGCCAAAGTATCTGCCGCAACCATATATTGCGACTCACTCATTAAATTGCTGTATTGCTCCACTTCGGAAGACCTGAGCTCCATGCCAGCACTGAATACATAGGGCCAAAACTTTGAAAGTTGTGTTTCCTCAAGCCCTTTGAAAAAATCAACTGGACTTTGTAAGTCTTTATACAAAATTTTATGATGCTCTATTAACGCAGTAACCCCCGGCAAGCCGATAATCACCGCCCCCTTTCGCGTTAAGCGATAGGCGCCTTTCTTTTTTTTAACTAGCCCAACAGCCTCACCAGCGCGGCATAATATCTCTGACCGCTCTAAATCAAAGCCCCAAAAAGTTGACAACATAACTACAGTATGGGGTTTGCTTGATAATTTCTCTAGCGCTCCTGTTTGTACCCAAGCATAAAGGACCTGAGTAGCTATAAAGCCAGCCATTAATCGAAAAATTTCCTCACCTTCCCGCCTTGCTATACGAGAAATGATAGGCACTTTGGACATAATTCTATGGAATTTCTGACTTTTGAATAAATTATTCTTAGCCTTCATCCAGAAATGGGATTTGGGGCGCTTAGTAAAATCGCCTTGCGGGCTATCAGCTACCATGGGTTCACGCCACTGGCTTCATATGTTCCTTTGGCAAAAGGCGGTTTGACTGTAACTTGACGATTTCTGCGAGCTTTGCCTCGCCCGGGCAGGANGGAATAGATGAGATGGCACCACCAAGTATATCTCTGAGCTTCTGCTTTGCCCCATCAACACCATACGCGCTAACTGCATTTGGCCTTTGATTTATGAGGTCTTGCCCAGAGGGCTTACCTGTTTCGTCTTCAGAACAAAGAACATCCAGNAAATCATCGGCAACCTGAAATGCCTCCCCTATACGAGCGCCCAACTCGAACCAAGGCTCCGGATCGTGCCCAGCACTTACTGCCCCCATTTGCGTTGCTGCTATAAACAAGGCACCAGTCTTTGACTGATGATAAGCAGTCAGATCAACACTATCCTCTGCCTCCCACGCCTGACCAGCACAAATCCCATTTGGAAATCCAGTATATTTTGATAAAAGAGAGATCAATTTTACTGCCCTTACTGCGTCTTTCTCTGCAGACCCGGCTATTACGCCGAACGCATTAGCAATCAAACTGTCCCCAACTAAAACAGCCATAGACTCGCCAAATTTACTATGCACAGATGGCTGTCCNCGCCTCGTTTCGGCATTATCAAAGCATGGCAAATCGTCATGAACTAGGCTCGCACAATGAATCATTTCCAAGGCGGCNGCAGAAGAATCTGCTAAACTGGGCAAATCATCACCGCATGCNATCGCTACGGACAGCAGTATTGTTGGCCTAATCCTTGCCCCCCCTGGAAATACTGAGTAATGAATTGCCTCNTTAAGGGTCTTTGGTGACGGAATTCTACTGCCATGCCCCCCTACACCGCACCTTACAGCGGCTTCAATCCTCTTATCCAGCACAATTATACTCCAATAGTGACAATAATTATTTACATATGTGTAAATTATACTGGACATATTATGTATTCGAGTCAACAATTCAATTATGACACTTCATCAATTGCCCTTGGCTAATAAAGACAAAGTTATTATTGTTGGAGCCGGCATTGGTGGCCTTGCTTCATCGGTGCGACTATCGCACTTAGGCTATCAGGTAAGCGTATTTGAGAAAGCCAGCAAAGCCGGTGGCAAGCTTAGAACAACTAATGGGTCTACAGGTGACATCGATATTGGACCCACAGTTCTAACACTTTTACCAATTTTTAAAAAATTATTTAAATCAGTTGGTGAGGATATTTTTGAGCACATCGAATTGGTACGGCAAAAAATAATCGCCAGGCACTGGTGGCCTGACGGGACGTCTTTGGACCTTTATGATAACTTTGAAGCATCGAGAGATGCTATATTAAGTTTTAGCGGATCGAACTCAGCGCAGGAATTTGAAAAATACTTTTTTGATACACAGGATTTATTTTCATGCTTTGAAATACCAGTTATGCAAAACCCAAAACCTTCGCTGTCAGATATGAACTGGGCAGTTCTTTCTAACCCCAGAATTCTCACCAAAATACATCCATATCGCTCACTAAGTAGCTCACTTAAATATAAATTCAGTGATTATAGGTTACAACAACTATTTGCCCGCTATGCTACCTATGTTGGAGGGTCACCGTTAGAGTCCCCAGCCCTTCTTTCTTTAATTTGGCAAGCAGAAGCACGTGGAGTTTGGTCAATTAAAGGCGGAATGAATAAACTTGCTAGCGTACTGGAAAAGCTAGCTTTGGACCGTGGTACATCCTTTACTTACGACTCCGAAGTAAAGGAATTGAATACAGAAGGAGATAAATTAGTCTCTATTACAGATAATCTCGGTAATAAGCATCGGGCTGATAAATTTATCTTTAATGGAGACCCACGAGCACTAGCGGTGGGGAAACTTGGGAACTCTGTAAAAAAAGCTGCCGCTAAAGAGGCAAACTGCGAAAGAAGC
>NYSJ01000043.1 GCA_002682975.1 Paracoccaceae bacterium | reverse complement strand
AGCTGTCTTCAAAAGACCGATATCACCAAGTCGTATTATTTCGCCCTGTGACATTGGAATTCCACCAAGAACTTGGGCATGATACTCACCACATCCAATTTGATGTAACAGCTGCTCAATTTCGCCAAACTCACCGTCTGCCTCTAATTTTTCCGCCCATGATTGCATCTGGTGCATCGCCGTCGAATATGTTGCTAGCCAAGCTAATCCATGTGCTGCATCTTGGTTATCTTCCAACAATTTGCCAGAAGTTTTGCCATCAACCACTACCTCACTTTTCATTTGCTCCCTTGCGGTCTCAAAAAGTACTTTTAGCGCCGCTGAAGCTCCACGAGTTTTTTCTAATAAATCAACAATCGTTGCAGAGTTTTCCAGTTGAAATGCCAAGTCTTGTCCGTCATGTGCCATGAATCAGTCCTTTTAGATTTCCGCTTTCCATATACATTTTGCAGTTGCAGCGCAATATAAATACCAAGAAGTGTGGCAATTTGTTCATAAATTACGAGGCAAAATATTGCGCCGCAGCATATTGTACTAAATATTAACACTTAATGGTAAATGTGATTCTCCAATTTGAAACGTCAACTATTTTGTTTTTTGTAGCAGTGTGTTTTGTTGCGGGCTTCGTTAAAGGCATTGTGGGGTTTGCTATGCCGATGATTATTTTGTCGGGATCAGCGGCAATTGAGCAACCATCATTAGGATTAGCAGTCTTAATTTTACCTACCTTATTTACAAATATATATCAAAGTAGTCTGTTTGGGCGAAGGGAACTGATTGTTAGTATCGGTGAATTTAGGTTTTTTTTGTTTGCCTGCTTGTTTGGTTTAATTGTAGGTGCAAATTTGTTCGTTGCAGCTAATCTCAATATGTTGGTAGGCGGAATTGGTGCCGTCGTTTTCATACTATCATTTGTCCAATTAATTCAGATAAGGACACCAAAAAGAAAAAATAGTACTTTGCTATCGATTGTTTTTGGTGCTGTTACAGGTTTGCTTGGAGGGGGTACTGGAATCTGGGGGCCAACAACTGTCTTATATTTAACATCGATTGGAACCCCAAAGCAAAAACAGATCTTAGTACAGGGTTTAACATTTGCCTTCAGCTCAATATTTTTATTATTTGCCCATCTCTACACGGGTATCTTTAACAATGAGACAGGCATCTTGTCAGCCTTCATGGTTTTACCAGCAATGATAGGGATGCTNTTTGGGGTTAATATCCAAAGATATTTAAATCAGGATAGATTTCGGCTAATTACTTTANTANCATTATGTATCGGAGGTATTTACTTGGTNTATCGCTCGCTCAATATACTTTGAGATACATAAGAAATGAATGAACAGTCCTACATTGGTCTCTCGATTTTATTATCTCTTTTAAAATCCCAAATCTTGAGCTATAGAAATTTCGAAGTTTCCCTACATGGTAACAGAATATAAGCTCAATNATGGGTTTTTTAAAGGAGTAAGAGACGATGGCAAAACCCCTTATGGCACGTGCTACAGCTGTATGGCTGGTCGATAACACAACTTTATCATTCAAACAAATAGGTGAATTTGTTAGTATGCATGAGCTTGAAATCCAAGGAATCGCAGATGGTGATGTAGCATTGGGTGTTAAAGGTTTTGATCCTGTTGCAAATAGCCAACTGGAATTAGATGAGATTAAAAAAGGTGAGCAAGATCCTCTATACAGCNTAAAGCTAAAATTTAATCCAGCTGCTATTGGCGAAGAAAAGCGCCGTGGACCAAGGTACACTCCCCTTTCAAAGCGCCAGGATAGGCCAGCATCAATATATTGGCTTGTTAAATTCCACCCAGAACTAACTGATGGACAAATCAGCAAGTTGATTGGAACTACAAAGCCCACTATCCAAGCTATTCGAACTCGCACTCATTGGAATATTTCGAGTCTTCAACCNATCGATCCTGTCGCCCTCGGCTTATGTAAACAATCTGAACTAGATGCAGCAGTAAAAAAAGCAGCAGATAAAAAAGTTGCTGCTGGTGACGTCATGAACGATGATGAGCGTAGAAAGTTGGTGAGCACTGAACAATCTCTGGAAATTAACGTNGAAGATAAAGTACCTAGCTCATTATCTGATGTGGAAAATTTNGCAAATAGGGATGANCAAGACGAGGATAAATCGGGTGAAAGTCAAGATTATCGTGATGCAGATAGTTTCTTTAACTTACCCGACGGAGAAGCNGNNNCAGAAAAAGNTAGNTAAANCTNTTTACTGAAATGATCAGGATCATACTCGGCCTCTTGCATTTAAAGCTGCNGAGATAGTTCCTTCATCTAAATAATCTAACTCACCNCCCATCGGAACTCCTCTTGCTAGTGAGGTTACTGAAACNTNATTTTCTATTTGTTCAGCAATATAATGTGCNGTGGTTTGTCCCTCNAGCGTAGCNTTTAAAGCTAAAATAACTTCATGAACTTCNTCNGTAGCAANNCGTNCTACTAATTTTGGNATTTTNAATTCACNGGGACCAACACCATCTAATGCGGATAAGGTNCCTCCAAGGACGTGATATCGACCTTTAAAAACTGNTGTTCTTTCCATTGCCCACAGATCCGAAACGTCCTCTACAACGCAAATTTGGCCATTCTTACGCTTTGGGCTTTCGCAAATCTCGCATAGTTCAGAGGTTCCAATGTTACCACAATTGAGGCATTCACGCGCTTGTTCGACAACTTTAATCATTTGTTTCGATAGTGGGACAAACAAAGTACTTTTTTTGCGTATTAAATGCAAAACAGCCCGTCTGGCGGAACGAGGCCCTAATCCTGGCAGCTTGGCAACAAGATCTATGAGAATCTCAATTTCTTTTGTTTTAGAATTGGTCAATGGATTTCTTCGACTAAAATCTGAAATTTAATTTGCTTTAAAAGGGTAATTTCATTCCTGCAGGAAGGCCTAAAGATTCAGTTATTTTCTCTAATTCTTTTTTTGATCGATCGGACGCTCTTGTTTGTGCCTCCTTTATGGCGGCCAAAATAAGGTCTTCCACAATTTCTTTGTCTTCACCATTAAAAATAGAAGGATCAATTTCTAAGCCAGTTAATTCACCCTTTGCGGTCGCTGTCGCTTTCACTAACCCTGCTCCTGACTCTCCAACTACTTCAATAAGAGCTAAATCTTCCTGCATACGAGCCATTTTTTCTTGCGTTTCCTGGGCAGCTTTCATCATTTTGCCCATGTCTCCAAGTCCACCTAATCCTTTAAACATTTTTACACCTTTCAATAAATTTACACTTAATTTTTTTCAAATGGGTCCCATTCTTCCTCAACCTCCTCAAGTGCCTTAATAGCAGCCTCCTGCTCCAACTTTTCTTTAGAAACTACCTTTATGATCCGGGCATCAGGAAACTGAACTAAAGCTTCTTTAACAAAAGGATGAGCATAGGCATCATTTTCCAAGTCTTTGGCATTTCTTTCCTTTCTTTCAACAATTGTTTGGGCTTCACCATTCTGGACAACGCTTATGGCCCAACGAAGTCCTGTCCATTCTTTAAGTCTGTTACTTAATCTTTGAGCTAAATCTGCAGGAGCAAAGTTGGTGGGAGTAAATTCTATATGCCCTGGGCGGTAAAATACTAAACGTAATCCATTTTCGATATCGATTAGTAACTTAACATCTCTTTTCTGTTTTATTAGCTCCAGTACGTCGTCGAAATTAATGTAATTATCTATTTCGATTTCTTTTGAAAGCGATGGAGCAATTTTCAAATTAGATGAGCCATTTTGTTTTGATAGAGATAACTCTTCTGATGTTGCCCTCTTATTCATAGATTTTGATTGTGTTTCTTCGCTTTTATGACTGCTACTGCGTTGTAAGGTCTTTTCAACTTTTTTAATTAAATCATCTGTCGGTGGTAAATCAACCGCATGCGTTAATCTAATAATTATCATTTCAGCAGCCATTATTGGGCTTGGGGCTATGCTAATTTCATCAAGGGATTTTATAAGCATCTGCCACATGCGTGTTAGAACACGCATAGATAAAATTTGTGAAAATTCTGTACCTCTATTTCGTTCATCGGGAGTTATGGTTGGGTCTTCATTTATATTTGGTGTAATTTTAGCAACAGATATCCAGTGCGTAATCTCTGCTAGATCCTTGAGAATAACAATTGGATCTGCCCCGTCAGAATATTGTGAACCTAGCTCAGTTAGAGCAGATGGGGTGTCGCCTTTCATGATCATTTCGAATAAATCTAATACTCTTCCACGGTCAGCAATCCCGAGCATGGCTCGTACATGCTTAGCATTGCTGCTGCCGCCTCCATGGCTTATCGCCTGATCGAGGAGGGAGGTTGCATCTCTCGCGGAACCTTCTGCGGCTCTTGTTATCAATCGAATAGCATCTTCGGAGACGTTCACTCCTTCACATGTTGTGATTTTTTGAAGAAGTTTAATCATCTCTTCTGGTTCGATTCTTCTTAAGTCAAATCGTTGACATCGTGACAGAACTGTTACTGGCACCTTACGGATTTCAGTGGTCGCAAAGATAAATTTTACATGCTCTGGTGGCTCTTCAAGAGTTTTAAGAAGTGCATTGAAAGCATTATTTGACAGCATATGAACTTCATCAATTATGTATACTTTAAAGCGGCCAGTAGATGCTTTGTAATAAATACTTTCGATTATTTCTCTTATATCATCAACGCCAGTTCTACTGGCAGCGTCCATTTCAATAACGTCAACGTGGCTGCCATCAATTATAGCAGTACAATTCGAGCATTTCCCACAAGGCTCAACAGTAGCTTCCCCTTTTTGGTCTATACCGATGCAATTTAAGCCTTTTGCGATAATTCTGGCAGTAGTTGTTTTACCTGTACCTCTTATACCGGTTAGAATGAATGACTGGGCAATTCTGTTGGCATCAAATGCGTTTTTGAGTGTTTTTACCATTGCCTCTTGCCCGACCAAATCTTTAAATGTCTCCGGACGGTATTTTCGAGCGAGAATTTTGTATGAGTTCATTTGGTTAGCATTATTCATCAATAGATCTCTAGTGGACATACAACAGTTTTACTAGTGTAAGTATATTACTATATTTATTATTGATAATGCCAAATTAAAACAGGATTATTTATTTAGTGTTCCAGGTGGTTAAAATTAAAATAGACCCCGGTTTTGTTGGCTTGTGCCCGATGCCAGGAAAGTTTTCTTCGTTTCATGAAGATTTTTCTCAGCTAGTGAGTTCTGGGCCAAAAGTTGTAGTCACATGCGCGACAACAGCTGAAATGATAGATTGCTCAGCAAATTCCTTACCCCAAAAATTGCAAAATTTAGAAATAAAATGGTTCCAATTAAATGTCGATGATTTTCAAGTACCAGATAAAAATAACGAAGAAAAATGGAAGTATTTGCTGCCAACTTTCAAAAATACTGTTTTAAGTGGTGGTGGTGTAATCTTCAACTGCTTAGGTGGCTGTGGCAGGTCTGGAATGTTTTCGATGCGGCTATTGCGGGAGATGGGTTGGAGCGCTGAGCACGCGTTAGAGCGCTTAAGAAGCTTTCGCCCTTGTGCAATTGAAACTGAAGATCAAATGTCTTGGGCTTCAAAAGTTGACTAACAACCTGTTAAATTCAACTATGTATCAAACGGAGAAGGGTGAGAGATTGATAACGACCCGAATAAAACTCGTTGCGGCTGCTTCCTTCCGGACCTGACCGGGTTGGCGAGACATACGCCCGCATCAACCTCTCAGTAGCTGTTTAAATGCTTTGAAACACAGTTGCAAGTTGACTCGACCAATTTTGATTTTTAGGGATAGAGATATTATTTGTCTTTAGGATGAAGAAATTTGAAAAACGCCGAAATGGTCACTTTTGCGGGTTCTCGCTTAAACCGCGCAAGTTCACTTCGTGGTTCTGACGAAGCAAGGCCTCGTGAAGGGGATTTATTTCTAGTCCATTGGCGTGGCAAATTTGCTGTAGATATGAAAAATGCGTGTGAAATTGCTCTTTTGCGATATCCCCACAAGCTCATTTCACATGAAAAGATACTTTTTCTCGGAAAAAATGAAAATACTTCGTTCTTTGCTGTCGATATATCTGAATGGGAACCTGCTTACCAGGAGGAGCCGAGCGACTCATTTTTTGACAGAAGTCAGCAGGTCCATGAACTTCTTGGTGATGATTTACCGTTTTGGGAACTTAGAAGTTTTATGCATTTAATGTCCCGAGAGGCGGCCGAGATGGCTTCGACGGCAAAATCTCTATTCCATTGGCATAGTATCTCGAACTTCTGTTCTAAATGTGGTCAGCGAGTTTCACTTGTTGCGTCTGGCTGGCAAATCGATTGTAAAAATTGTGGCAGCTCATCATTCCCACGCATTGATCCAGTGGTTATAATGCTTATTACCAGCGGACCCTTTGTGTTGTTAGGGAGGTCCATTGGATGGCCAGATGGAATGTATTCTTTGCTTGCAGGATTTATGGAGCCTGGAGAAACAATAGAAGCATCTGTTCGTCGCGAGACATTGGAAGAATCAGGTATTGAGGTAGGTAAGGTCAAATATCTCGCGTCGCAACCATGGGCCTTTCCAAATTCTTTGATGTTTGGGTGTTATGGGAACGCGAAGTCTGAAGAAATCAAGATAGATCGCTCTGAGATGGATGATATTAAATGGTTCAATAAACGTGATCTTCATATGGCTATGGCTGGTTTGAACGACCGCTTCACACCCGCAAGGCCTGGTTCAATTGCTCATTTTCTGTTGTTAAATTGGCTGGCTGATACATTGGAAGAAAATTAATTCATTAATGGCAATTCAAACTTTAACTTCAGTTGCAATAATTTAACAGAAACTTACACTCGTTTAGAACTAGCCGGATAAACTCCCAGAATACTTATCGATTGGGTGAAATAAGCGAGCTCATCCATGGCAAGTTTGACATTGCTATCGTCTGGATGACCCTCGATATCAGCATAAAATTGCGTTGCAGAAAATGACCCACCTACCATGTAACTTTCTAATTTTGTCATATTTACCCCATTAGTGGCAAAACCACCCATCGCTTTATACAAAGCAGCAGGAATATTTCTTACCTGAAAAATAAATGTTGTCATCATCTTTGTATCACCACGCATTGTGTGATCAGGATTAGGGGACATCAAAAGAAACCGTGTGGTATTATGCTTTGAGTCTTCGATATTTTCAGCGAGAACTTTGAGGCCATAAATCTCTGCAGCTAACTTACTTGCCAAGACGCCAGTATCTTTGGCTTTTGAGACCTTTAGTGCTGCCGCCGCGCCCGCACTATCGACCGCTCTTACCCCGAGTATTTCATTTTTTTCTAAAAATTTAGCAGCCTGTGGCAACAGAACCAAGTGAGCTTCTGCTAATTTGATATCCTGAAGCTTTTGCTCGGGCAAGCCTAATAAACTTATTCGCACTCGTGTGAAAATTTCATCAATGATATGGAGGCCTGAACCGGGGAGTAGTCGGTGTATATCAGCAACTCTGCCATAAGTGGTGTTCTCTACCGGAAGCATAGCTAAATCCGCAATATTATTGTTTACCGCGCTTATAACTTCTTCAAAAGATTTACACGGTAGTGCCTGACAATTCGGTCGCGCTGACATGCACGCTTCGTGAGAATAAGCGCCAAGCTCTCCTTGAAATGCTATGGTTATCATATTTAACCCCAAAAATTTGCCTCAAAAGGCGTTTCGTCGCGGATCAACATCTTGCATAACCTGTATCTATAAGGATAGAAAGCATCAAACTTTCTTAATTGGACCGTGTGATATGCTTGATACAATGACCTTCACCAAAATAATTGGTAGCTTTTGCGGCGCCCTTTTGATTTATTTACTTGGAAATTGGGCAGCAGAAAGCTTTTATCATGTGGGTCATCACGGGCATGGAGAAAAGCATGCTTACGGTTATTTGATAGAAGTAGAGGAAGAAGAAATAATCGATGAGCCTGAAGATGAGATAGATTTTGCCAGCCTAATGGAAGTTGCCGACGTGGCTAAAGGCGAAAAAGTATGGGGTAAATGCAAAGCTTGCCATAAACTTGAGGACGGGGTAAATGCAACTGGACCTCATCTTTACTCTGTTGTTAATCGGGAAGTATCCTCTGTGAGTGGTTACAACTATTCCGGCGCTCTAATAAAAGTGGCGGATGTTTGGAGTGTTGATAATTTGAATGGCTTTCTTGAAAACCCAAAATCATATGCTTCAGGTACAAAAATGGGCTTTGCGGGACTAAAGAAACCAAATGATCGTGCAAATTTGATTGCCTATTTAGATAGTATTGGCGAATAAAACCAAACAAACTGGTTATCTAGACAGCGCCGAACAATCATTTGCTTTGTAAAATAAAAAAAATTCTTGAGTATGGTCAAAGGCACCCTCAATGTTACATATAACATATTAAGGGGGCTTTGTGATGAAATCATTAAAAAAATATTTATTACTTAAAAATGTGTTAAAAGCGATCGCTTGGTTTTATTTGGTCTCTTGCGTGTCATTGATAGCTAACGGTGCCGTTTTAAATGCAAAACAGGAAACCATAAAAACCCATGGGTTTAACTTTTTTGGCGAACTGAAATATCCTGCTGATTTCGAACATTTAGAATATGTAAATCCAAATGCTCCAAAGGGTGGTGAGGTATCAATATGGGGGTTTGGCACTTTCGATTCTGTGAATCCCTACTCAAGGAAAGGTCGGGCGGCATCTCTGTCATCGGTACCTTTTGAATCATTACTCTTAGAGACCGGGGATGAAATAGGCTCCTCATATGGATTACTTGCCAAAAGTATCGAATATCCAACAGACCAAAAATGGGTAATTTTTGAACTTCGCAAAGAAGCTAAGTTTTCTGATGGAACTTCGCTCACTGCAAATGATGTGGCGTTTACCTTCAATTTGTTTTTGGAGCAAGGTTTGCCAAGCTACCGGGCTGTCCTTGCTGAAATAGTTCAAGACGTTGAAGTTCTTGGACCACACACTGTTAAATACACATTTACAGAAAAAGCATCCAAAAGAGACGCAATACCAATTGTTGGCGGACTACCAGTAAAATCTCAAGCTTGGTTTAATAAAACTCAGGCTAGGCTTGATGAATCTCGAATGGAGCCAGCAGTCGGATCCGGGCCATAT
>NYSJ01000042.1 GCA_002682975.1 Paracoccaceae bacterium | reverse complement strand
TTCAACATAAAGCCTGTGCTCCACAAGAATTGAAAAATCTTGTTCGCAAAACTATGGATCGTGTTGGCTTGCAAGATATCAAGCCTTCACGGTTTCCTCATGAATTATCAGGAGGACAACGCCAGCGTGTAGTCATTGCTATGGCCGTTTGCTTGGAACCAAAGGTTTTAATAGCAGATGAGCCAACAACTGCGTTGGATGTTACAACACAATCAAAAATCCTAGCCCTTCTAAGAGACTTTGCAAAAAAAGATGGCATAAGCATCATTCTTATTACGCATGATTTGGCAATTGTAGCAAACATCGCAAATTACCTACTACTTATGAAAGACGGAATTTTAGTAGACCAAGGAAAACCAATAAAGGTTTTCAAAGATCTTTCTCACCCATATACACAAAAATTATTTTCAGCATCTAGTCAAAGCTTAACCTTGAAAAAGAGAGACTATGGTGGAGGAAAACTTTTAGAGGTAAAATCTATATCTGTTAGTTATAAGTCTCATGAAAAAGGGATCTTTTTTAAAGGCGCGTCTTTTGAAGCAGTTAGCGATGTTTCATTTAATATCAATAAAGGAGAACGCTTAGGACTTGTAGGGGAGTCAGGCTGCGGAAAATCAACATTGACCCGAACTATTCTTGGATTACAACCCCCTGAATCTGGCTACATTAACTTTGAAGGGAAAAAAATCTCAAAAAGTGATGGTAGTTTTAAAAAAAATGTACAAGTAGTTTTTCAAGATCCTTACGGTTCTTTTAATCCAAGGCACAAAATCTTACGATTAATTGCAGAATCCTTTTTCGCATTAGGTGAACTGGCACCACCCCAAACAGAACAGAGAATTATTATAGAGGAAATGCTCGAAGAAGTTGGTCTGCCGTCGGAAAGTACAGAAAAATATATTCATGAATTCTCTGGCGGACAGAGACAGCGCATAGCTATAGCGCGGGCACTTGTAACTAAACCCAAACTGGTAATTTTTGATGAAGCCGTTTCTGCTCTCGATATATCAATTAAAAGTCAAATTTTGAAACTCATTTCAGATTTAACAGAACGTCATAATTTATCATATTTGTTTATCAGTCATGACCTTAAAGTTATCGAAAATATTACTGAAAAATGCCTAGTTATGAAGAGTGGAAAAATTGTTGAAAGAGGGCCAACTAAGCAAATTTTGTGTGACCCAAAGAATGAGTATACTCTATCACTTATCAATGCTGCACCAAAGTTTCCTGATTTTTTGCATGCCTGATAAAAGGAATATATTATGAGTACAAACTTCCCAAACAAAAGGTTCCTAATAAATGGTGAATGGGTCTGCTCGGATACAGAAATCGACCTTACTAATCCATCAACTGGGGATATTATTGCTCAAGTGTCTGTCGCAAGTACGGAACATGTGAATGATGCAGTGGGCGCGGCAAGAGATACACTAGAAAATACTTGGAAAAATATAACTGCTCGCGAAAGGAGTGCGCTATTATATAGACTTGGGAGTTTGATCGAAGAGAATATTGANNCACTTTCAACNTTNGAAGCCACCGATGTCGGTAAGCCTCTACGGCAGGCACAAGCAGACGTAAAGGCGTTGGCCCGTTATATGGAATTTTATGCTGGTGCTGCGGATAAATTGCATGGCGAAACAATTCCATACCTTCAAGATTATACGGTTTATACTTTGCGAGANCCTCACGGAGTATGCGCGCACATAATACCTTGGAACTANCCAATGCAAATTATTGGACGATCTGTGGGAGCAGCACTTGCAACNGGCAACACCTGCATTCTTAAACCTGCTGAAGAAGCCTGCTTAACNGCATTAGCTTTTGGAGCNTTAACAAAAAAAGCTGGTTTNCCAGANGGGGTTTTAAATATTTTAACCGGTTCAGGAAAAACAGGAGCATGCCTCAGCCAACACAAAGGANTAGATCATATTAGCTTCACTGGATCAGTATCTACCGGTATTNAANTTCAACAATCCGCTGCGCAAAATGTTGTTCCCGTTACGTTAGAACTNGGAGGNAAATCTCCCCAAATTGTTTTTAATGATGCTGACCTTGATGCCGCTTTACCTTTTTTAATTAATGCAGGAATACAAAACGCAGGACAAACCTGTTCAGCCTCAAGCCGTATACTGGTACAAAAAGAAAATTACCAAAAAGTTATTTCGATGATGACCAGTCAGTATAAAATGCTTAAAGTCGGGGCAGCAATGGATGATTTAGACATTGGGCCTCTAATTTCAAAGAAACAGTATGACATTGTTTCAGGCTATATCGAGCAGGGTAAAGACCTGGAATTAGCAGCCACAGGCATCTTCAATGAGGCAATAAATAAAGGTGGGTTCTACTGCTTACCACATCTTTTTGTAGACGTTCCAGCTAATCATAGTTTAGCTCAAAATGAAATATTTGGACCAGTTCAAATTATTATGCCTTTCGAAAATGAGGATCACGCAATTGAAATTGCGAATGGCACCGGTTTTGGTTTGGTGGCTTCAGTTTGGACTAAAGATGGTTCCCGCCAAATGCGAATGGCTCAACGTTTAAAATCCGGACAAGTATTTATTAATAACTATGGGGCGGGTGGCGGAGTTGAACTTCCATTTGGTGGGCGTGGTTTATCAGGTCATGGACGTGAAAAAGGCTTTGAGGCAATGTTTGGTTTCACAACACTTAAAACTGTGGCTCATTACTATGGTTAGGAAATTTACATGAGATTAGAAAACAAAAAAGTTATTATCACCGGAGCTGCTTCTGGATTCGGAGCTGGCATTGCAAAAAAATTTATAGAAGAAGGTGCGAATGTTATTGTTGCAGATATCAACGAAAAAACGGCACATAAGACAGTTCTAGATCTTGGTGCACGCGCTCATGCATTTTTTGTGGACGTTTCAAAAAGCGCCTCTGTATCCAGGCTAAAAGATTTTTCATTATCACATTTTGGCATTCCTGACATTATAGTAAATAACGCAGGAATTACACATGAACCTGGCGCGTTAGAAAAAATTTCAGAAGATGATTTTGATAAAGTCTTCTTTGTTAATTGTAAATCTGTTTACCTAATAGCTCACTCTTTTATTCCAGAAATGAAAAGAAAAAAATCTGGAGTTTTCCTAAATGTAGCCTCTACTGCGGGTGTTTCACCTCGACCTAATTTGAATTGGTACAATGCTTCCAAAGGATGGATGAATACTGCAACAAAAACCATGGCCGTTGAGCTGGCTTCTCACGGTATACGCGTTAATGCAATCAATCCTGTAGCAGGTGAAACACCACTTCTGGCGACGTTCATGGGCGAAGATAGTCCAGAAATGCGAGCTAAATTTTTGTCTACAATACCGATAGGGAGATTTTCAACCCCTGAGGATATGGGAAATGCTGCTTGCTTTCTTTGCTCCGATGAGGCGTCGATGATTACTGGCGTATGCTTAGAAGTGGACGGAGGGCGCTGTATATGACGTGGGAACCAGGACCAAAAAATCTAATCACAGATGTACCGGGAATACTAGTTGGGAATTCAGATGATTCTGTTCTGAAATCAGGCGTAAGCGTTTTAACAAGTTTAAACCCAATGACAGCTTCATATTCCGTTATGGGGGGTGCGCCAGGAACCAGAGAAACTGATTTGCTGGAGCCGGACAAGACAGTTCATGGAATAAATGCTGTAGTTCTTTCTGGTGGTTCTGCCTTTGGCTTGGATGCAACTAACGGTGTTGCTGACCACTTGCGCCTAAAGGGCAGAGGGTTTGCTATGGGCCCTGTCAACGTGCCGATTGTACCGACCGCAATTATCTTTGATTTACGAAATGGTGGGAATAAAAGTTGGAGTAAAAATCCGTATCCTGAGTTAGGTAGACAAGCCATTGAAAATGCATCTGAAAATTTCTGCATAGGCAGCTATGGGGCCGGGTTTGGTGCGACTACTGGCCAATTAAAAGGAGGGTTAGGATCCGCGTCTTCGGTACTGAGTAACGGAACAATAGTCGGGGCTTTGGTAATCGTTAATGCAATGGGCAATATTATTGATCCCATTTCTGGAAAATTTTGGGCTGCACCCTTTGAATTTGAAGATGAATATGGAGGGTATGGTCCTCCACCACACGCTATTCAAGGATCTATGCTAAAATATAGCAAGATTAACGCCGTGAAAGAAGGCGCCAACTCTACAATTGGGATTGTCGCCACTAACAGTAAAATAACGAAGGCTGAAGCTAAGCGTATTGCAACTTCCGCACATGATGGCTTTTCTCGGGCCATTATCCCATCACACTTACCCTATGATGGAGATTTAATCTTTGCTGTTAGTACTGGGGAGCAAGATAGAGCTAATTCCAATGAGAATTTTGCCGAACTATGTCATGCATCCAGTGTTACAATGTCTAGAGCGATAGCCCGTGCTATATTTCATGCTTCTTCAGATGCGACTGATATTGTAAAATGCTTTAAAGAAGCATATAAAAATATTTAGTTTTCGTTAAAATAATTATAGATACGTTCCGCTAGTGCAGATGAGACACCTTCAACTGACTTTAAGTCTGATAAATGGGCACGTTTAACACCTTTGGATGAGCCAAAATACCCTAAGAGTGCCCTTTTGCGAGAGGCACCAACCCCTGGGATCTCATCCAACGGAGAGGCAGAAATAGCTTTGGAGCGTTTAGCGCGATGCGTGCCAATCGCAAATCGATGTGCCTCATCTCGCAAACGCTGAACAAAATATAGGACGGGATCATTTTTCCGAAGTGCAAAGGGATTGCGCCCAGTTATATGAAACTCTTCTTTACCGTGATTTCTATCTATCCCCTTTGCGACACCAACCATTGCAATATCTTTTATACCAAAATCGTTCATAATCTGAGAGACAGCAGAGACATGGCCAGCACCCCCATCAATCAACAAAAGATCCGGCCATTGCCCTTGTTTTCGATCTGGGTCCTCCTTTAACAGGCGTTTGAAGCGACGCGAGAGAACTTCTCTCATCATACCAAAGTCATCTCCAGGCTTAAGATTATCGCCAATAATATTAAATTTGCGATAATTATTTTTCATGAAACCGTCCGGACCCGACGCAATCATAGCCCCTACAGCGAATTCTCCTTGAATATGAGAATTGTCATAAACCTCTATTCTTTTGGGTGGCATTGCCATGTCAAACGCTTCAGCGAGTCCTTTAAGCAGTTTTCGCTGGGATGCGGTATTTGCCATTTTACGTGCCAAACTTTCTTTAGCATTGCGCAGTGCACTAGCCATCAAATCAAAGCTTTCGCCACGTTGCGGAACAGTTATCTTAACGTTGCGGCCCAGTTTCTTAGTCAGTAATTCTTTCATAAGGCCAAGATTTTTAATCCCATGAGATAATATAATTTGTCGAGGTGGCTCTTTGGTAGAATAAAATTGACCCAAAAACGCCTCAAGAACCTCATCATGAGACATATCAGAGCTTACACGTGGATAAAAATCGACGTTACCCCAGTTCTGATTTGCACGGATGAAGAAAACTTGAACACAAGCTTGACCCGCGTCGAGATGGAGAGAAATTACATCTGCCTCTGAAACTGTCCTAGGATTTATACCCTGATTACTCTGTACTTGCGTAAGGGCGCGGATGCGATCACGTAAAGCGGCCGCACGCTCAAATTCCATTTCCTCAGAGGCTTGCTTCATCTGTAACGAAAGTTTTTCCTGAACATTAGTGGATTTACCAGTCAAAAAATTGTCCGCCGCCTGTACTAGCAATTTGTAATCCGCTTTACTGATCTTTCCACCACATGGACCAGAACAACGTTTTAAGTGATAGTTCAAGCAAGGTCTATCGCCAGCCTCAACCTCTTTATCACTACAAGACCTTAGTAAAAAAACCTTTTGCAAGGTATTCAAAGTTCTATTGACTGCCCCAGCGCTTGCAAATGGTCCATAATAACGACCAGATCTATTCTTAGCACCGCGATGCTTTTCTAGTCGTGGGAATTCATGTTCCGCAGATATGAAAATGTACGGAAATGATTTATCATCTCTTAGCAGGACATTGTACTTCGGTTTTAACTGCTTAATAAGGTTTTGTTCTAGCAGGAGAGCCTCAGTTTCTGTAATTGTCGTCAAAAACATCATCGACGTAGTTTCAGAAATCATCCGAGTAATTCTGGATGAGTGGCTTGATGAATAGCGCGAATAATTTGAAACCCTATTCTTAAGGTTTCGCGCCTTCCCAACGTAAAGCACCCTATTTTGGTCATCAA
>NYSJ01000041.1 GCA_002682975.1 Paracoccaceae bacterium | reverse complement strand
GCCAACAACTGTATAAAGATCTACCGCAGTGCCGAAAAAAAACAAAAACGTTGGAATAACTGTTCCTTGAGCGAAGATACTGCGCAGAGAAAACAATACTCCTTCTAATGGGTGTACCCTATAAACGGTAATTGGGGTCATAGTTTTGGCTGAATGATGCACCTTGTGGATTGCCCAAAGAAGAGGAATTTTATGCATCCAGCGGTGGACGAAATATTTTGTAAAATCATCAACTATAAAAAGTGAGATCGTAAACAGTGCAATTATCACACTCGATGGAGTGTTTACGAATAAATTCTGATTAAAAACTTCAATGCTGTGTAAGAACAGATATATTGCCGTGGATATAGCGACTTGTGAAATCAATAAAGGTGATATGAAAAAGGTAAATATTCTATTTATCAAAAAGAGCTTGTAATCGGCTTTTGCAGATCCGGACCAGATAATTTTTTTATCAAATATTTTTTTGAGAGCAGTATTAAGTGATTGACGCTTGATTAAAATTAGCCACAAAAANGCTAGCANTANAGATANTATTANNTACCCNGTNAATACNCNNTTTTTNGGGTTTANAAAGTCNGATANAAAAAAGTCGAGAAGGTTAATATCATCCATATTTGGCTATCAATTCGGCTANGGNGAGNGCATATANAACNCCCTCACCATTACTTTGNATATTAATCAGTTTCNGCACTACTNGCAGAATCTAANTTGTCTGACAGNGCTTGCAGATCACCTAATCCGTCATTTACACGAGACTTTACACCAAATGTATCAACCATCATTTGCTGNATGTTAAGCATGTGTAACTGATANTCAGACCAAGATCTTTTACGGTCCATAACGAAATNACCATTNGCGTCCATGCCGGTAACATANGTGTTATTTANTGTTACAGGCCCAAAACCCATNAGATCATTCATTTTTGTNGCGGTNGCTCCAAGGTTNCTCTTACCAGATTGCATAGCCATNGCAAAACCTTTCANNTCGCCCCAATGTTTTGCATAAGCTCNGTAAGCTTTATTCAAATCATCACCACTTAAATCTTTCATNTTGTTNATATCTTTATANACCGAACCCGCATATTTGAATACCGCTTCTGCGAGAACCTTTTCCCAATTCTCTTCGATAGATGCGGCGTATGACTTGAGCTGAGATCGCTCACTATCAGAAAGAGCATCTCCAGCCGCAGCTGTTATTAATTTACGGCCATCAAGAAAGGCATTGTAGATAGTATTTGTGTAATCAGTAGATTTGGTTCCTGATCTATCAAACGCCGCAGCGTAATACGTTGGTCCAAACACGTATTCTGATTTTAGGTCAACCANGCCGTCACCATTTTTGTCGGCGACACCTTGGTTTTTCATTTTTGCGATTTCGTAAACTTTATTTGGATCGAACCCNTGCTGATGAGCAGCAGCTCCCCAATATCCGAATGCCTCATCCCAAGAATGCTCTTTCCCNGTGTAATGAGCTCCATCTTTGTATGGTTTATTATTAGGCTTTTTCTCAGCACTGAGTTTCTCATCGAGGTAATTATCTACAGCCTGATTGTACGCCATTGCTCCCATGGTATACTTTGAGATTAATTGCGCCCAGTCGTAACCAGTCTCCGCATCAAAGCCTTTATTAGCTTTTGCTGCCATACTTATCATATTGTATGCCACATCTTTTCCAGACATATTACCGGGCCATGCGGGCATNGCTCCGTCGTAAAACTTACCAGAAATATTCTTGCCTTTTGAAATTTGGTGCAAAGACGTCTGTTTTATTTTAAAACCGTCTTTAGATTTTGGAGCAATTATTGGAAGGTCTTCATCTGAACCGTTAAAGTATGAAAGCATTTGNGCNTCAAGAGCAGCAGCGTTACCACCACCGTTTCCCTTGCCGGCTAATTTTTTTAGGCTTTGCTCTAGCACATGTCTTGCAGCTTGACCTGAGTAAGAGACGGTATTCGTTTTGTCTCCAGAATAACCATTAAGNGTTACTGGAAATGGNCCATATCCATCAGAAAGTGCCATAGAGCCGGTTAGTGCTACTGCAACAATTGCTGTGGTCATTTTGAGCTTTTTCATAATCATCGATTTCTCCTATTTTGACGAAAACAGTAAAACTGACTATTTCTATCAACATTATTATCTACTTTGTCAATAAACCTGATAAAAATAATCAGGATTGACATTCCTGATTAAATAAATCAAGAATTAATTCAGCCAGCTCGAATCTTTGCAAGCAACTCTCCACAATTAAAACGAGGGACACAAAAGATGGATAGTTGGGACCAAAATGAAGAAGAGCCTGCCACNGATTTTCAGGAAGTGCTGAGTGTTTTCAGTGCGTTAGGTGGATCAGAAGTATGGCAATTAGAGTGGCTAATTGACCGAGTTGAAGACAGAGATTGGGGTATGTCATGGCTTTAAATATTGTAGATAACGTAAAAAATGATGATATTGCACTAGGCGACGTTGTGGTTGAAGAAGTNCCGACTTACGATGCATTAGAACTTACTAATGGCGGTAAAGTGGCCACCATAACGCTAGCAGGCAAGCATTACACACTACGAATCACAAAAGCTATCAAGCTGATTTTGACAAAATGAGAACACCTGAGATATCTCGGGGTGGAGCTCCAGTTGGGTTTTTGTCGGAGCTGGGGCCGATAGAATCTACCGCAATAACCTATCTCCGCTTATGGTGCCAAAGTTTGGAAGCGCAGACTGCGATTGCAAGAGACTTCCAGATCGTTTTTGGCTCTGCGAGGGGAANNGAAATAACGCAGAGCTTTGAGGCTCTTTGTAGGCTGTGCGTCGAGAATGGTAGGCGTCCATTAATGAGACATGGTTTGGACTGCAAATGTTTNGGAGCTGATGAATCTTGTTTNGCTAATTTCATAGGGTATGCATCAGAAGGTGCTCGTGAGGATGCCCTTATGATAGCCATGACCATAGTTGAACCTGAAAAAGCTCATATATTAGCAGCTTTGGCAGAAGATTTTGGACTTGCACTTAGAGATATTACGTCAAAATGTCGATTATCTAATTCTGCATTTGATGGACAAACCCTGCACTGACTCTTCAGATAATTAACCTAATGTTATTTAATCTGGGTCTGAATTCCTGCCACAACCCAATATACCTCATCTGATACTGAGGCTATCTTNTGGTTCATAAAGCCTGCGTTATCTCTGAATTCTCTAGCTAATGCATTGTCGGGAACAATTCCGGTCCCAACTTCGTTACTGACGAGTACAATATTAGCATTTGAATTTTTTAATGAATTAGCCAGTTCATCGATTTCTTTCTCCAAATCATTTTTCTTTAATAGATGATTTGATAGCCAAAGCGTTAGGCAATCTACCAAAATGGGCTTATTTGATCCAATTTTTTGGATCTCATCGGCCAAGTTGAGTGGAGTAAAGAGTGTAGACCAGCTTTCGTCACGACGTGCTTGGTGTTTTTTAACTCGTTGCGCCATTTCTTCGTCTAACACTTCGCACGTAGCAATATAAGTTGCTGGCAATCCAAATTTTAAAGTATGAATTTCTGCTGATTTAGACTTACCAGATCTTGCACCACCAATGAAAAATGAAATAGTCATGATCTTATGATAAACATAATTAATTTAGAAGTTTAATAGAAAACTACTTTGAAAACATATTTAGGTAAAAAATTAATATTAATACGTCATGCGCCAGTAATTTCTGATGGCTTGTTTTATGGCTCGAGAGAAGTAGCGTGCCGGCCCCCTACAATTCGGGAAATAGAAAATATTAGAAATTTGGTACCCACTAAGTTTAAATTATATGTGAGCAAGGCAAATAGATGTTTAACGACTGCCAACTTTTTATTTCCGAGCATAAAATCTGTAAAGTTTGATGGGTTAAGGGAGCAGCATTTTGGGAGTTGGGAGGGTATGTCTTACGATGAAATACCTAATATCGGAACGCTTTCGAGTGAAGAGTTAGCCGATTTTCAGCCTCCCAATGGAGAAAGTTTTAACGAGATGAGCCTACGTGTGAATCTTGTTCTAGAGGAAATTCTCAACAAAATCGGGTCTCAAGATTACGGCATAATTGTCGCTCACGCTGGTACTATTCGTGCTGTCTTATCAACGCTAATTGGAAAATCAGCATTAAGTTTTCAAGTTGATAATTTATCAATGAGTGAATTTATTTTTTTGAATGATGGTATGGTTGTGAATTACTTTAATAGAGCTGGAATCCACTGATATATTTAAATAAACTAGTAAAGAATTTTAGGGTCTTGATATGAAACGTCTATATCGCCAGGAGAATTTTGTTGATTTTATGGCTGTTGTAATGCAGTTCACACGCATTAAAGTAACGTGGAAAAACTTTTCTGATGAAGCTCCAGACTTAAAACGTGCCAGTTGGGCGTTTCCGCTCGCCGGCTGGTTGCTAGGCCTGATATCGGGCGCTCTCGGTCAGATTTTGCTATTTTTAGGTTTACCAGTTCTTCTAAGTTGTACTATCGCAATAGCATCATGTATCTATCTAAGCGGTGCTTATCATGAAGATGGCTTGGCTGATATGGCCGACGGTTTCGGTGCAGGCGGTGATGGAAAAAAAATAAGNAATATTATCCATGATAGTAGACTTGGGACTTACGGCGTCTCGGCTNTATCAATAGCATTAATTATCCGCATACTGCTGGTTTCAAGTTTAGTGGANACTGGGCTTTGGCTATTTTTGCTAATGGGTGCAAGCTTAGCAGTAGGAAAAGGATTTATTATGATCAATCGTCGTATTTTCCCAGTTTCAGAATTCGCGGGACCTGCCACAATTTCTTTTTTGGGGAACAACAGTCGTCAAATATTTTGTTTCTTAATATGGTTCGTACCATGTTTATTTATTTTTACGATACCTCAGCTAGCAACAGGTATTATACTTGCTTTACTAATATCTCTATGGTGTGGTTTCAGGGCAAAACTTTACCTTGGTGGCATTACCGGCGATGTACTTGGAGCTACTGCTTTCCTGGCAGAACTAGCTTTTCTGTTAGGTATATTACTATTGGTGTAATTCACCGATTTAAGTTGTTCAGTATTTTACGGTCTTCAGCCATCAAAATCTACTATTTCGGTAAGCTTCAAGGCTTTTTTCCGTAACTTTGCTATTGTCATCAAATTAACAGTATCAGCATTAAAACTCCCCCAACTTTTCACCAAGTCATCTACTTTGGTTCCTGGTGCTATTGGATACTCAAAATTGGCAGTTGCATAAATTTCTTGTGCCTCGCCTGAGCTAAGAAATTCCATAAGAGCTAACGCATTGTCCTTATTTGGAGAAAATTTTGCCATTCCTATGCCAGATACATTTACATGTGTCCCTCCACCTTCAAATGTTGGGAAAACTATGTTGACGCTCTTTGCCCAGTCAGCTTGCTCAGGATCCTTAAGCATTTTCCCCATGTAGTAGGTATTACCGATAGATAGATCACATTCTCCTGCCCATATTGCTTTTACTTGGGCTCTATCATTACCTTGGGGTTTTCGAGCTAGGTTCTGCTTAAAACCATCTAACCACTTTTTGGCATAGTCTTCACCATGATGATGAATAATTGCGGAAGTTAGTGCCAGGTTGTAAGCGTTTAGACCTGAACGAGTGCAAACTTTCCCGCGCCATTTCGGGTCCGCAAGATCTTCATAACTTTTGATTTCTCCAGTACGGACCCGCTCTTTGCTTACATAAATTATTCTTGCTCGGGTTGTAAGGCCGAACCAATGACCGGCAGGGTCTCTATACTTTTCTGGGACATTAGTTGAAAGGGTCTGACTGACCACCTGCTGTGTAAGTCCTGCTTCAACTAGGGCAGACAGCCTCGAAATATCCACAGTCAGTACCACATCAGCGGGGCTTCTCTTTCCTTCCGCTTTCATACGCTCAATCATACCTTTTCTTAGGTAAACTATATTCACTTTTATTCCAGTTTTGTCTGTGAATGCAGTTGTTAATGGTTCAATCAGGAAAGGTTGACGATATGAATAAATATTAACTTCCGATGCGAAGATAGGTGAACTAAAAAAAAGTGTAACAAAGAATAGTGAGGTGGTGACAAATTTTTTCATTTACTAAATCCACATTAGGTTAAAAACTCAACTAAGTATTTCTGAGTAAATTTGTCAAGATAAAAGATGCTTGAAACAATGTAAAATAATTGGTTTCTAACCTAGTATAAATTCGGTACGTAGGAATATAGCTTTGTATTAAATATAATTGGTAAACGTATTTTAAGGTTAGTTTTAAATTCAGTTTTAATGGATAAATACAACATGGAAAGAGTGACAGATTTAAACCATATAATTAATGAACAAAGTTATGATTTGTTAAACATTGATTTTGCCGTTGAATGTAAGAAAGACCTCGATCAAAGAGGTGTTTTGACTTTGCCAAATTTTCTAAACGCCAAAACTCTGATAGAACTCGTGGCAGAGGCAGAAGATTGTGCATCTCAGGCGTATTACACAGATTCTACTCATAATGTTTATCTTACAAAAATTGATACTAATTATGCTTCTGATCACGTTATTAATAAACAATTAGTGTCCTCAAAAGGTTGTATTTGTACTGATCAAATTCCTTCAGGATCAAAACTTGAGCAACTGTACAGCTCTTCATTATTTAAAAAGTTTATTGCAAAAGTAGTTGGTGAGCCTTCCCTGTTCCCGTACGAGGATCCATTATCATCAATAAATGTTCACTATGCTGGCGAAGGACAGGAACTAAATTGGCATTTTGATAATTCAGAGTTTGCAATAACACTTTTATTGCAAAGTCCTGTTGGGGGTGGCGAGTTTCAATATATAAAAGATTTTCGAAATTCAGAAGAAAATGAGATGAATTTTGACGGAGTACAAAAACTACTGACTGCATCAGTTTCTCCAGATATTCTTACTATGGAACCTGGAACTTTAGTCTTATTTCGGGGTCGAAATTCAATTCATAGGGTTACACCAACCGTTGGGGTTAGAAAAAGAATACTTGTAGTTCTAGCTTACAATTCTGAGCCAGGCATCGCTTTATCCGAGAGTGCCCGGACAACATTTTACGGTCGCCTCGGCTAACTGGGTGAAAATTACATAAAGTCTATCATTTACAAATAATGAGTATTTTAAATATCATTGTTAGAAAGTAATTTAGAATTAATGGACTATATTAAATATTGGTTCAATCTACTCAGAATACCTGTGCCAAACATCATATTTTGGCCAAATTTTGCAGTTCGTATTTTCTATCAAAGTGGTTGCAAAATCAGTTTTGCCGATACGGCAGTATCCCACGAGCCTTTTGTAGCTCATAGCTCCCGTTAGCTCACAAATAACTTTTGATCCTTTAAATTGCAATGCAAATGCTGATGCAAATTGGCCCTCTGGCGTATCATTCTCAGGACAATTTAAGGCTGCAATACGAATGGGAATATTACCTACTTCAATGGTATCTCCGTCTCTGATGTGGGATATAGTGCCCGTTAAGGTAGAGTAGTAATCTGAGGCTTTTGCTGGGGATAGGATTGTCCAGCTCAAGAGAAGCACAAACATCTTTATTTTTGAGACTTGCATTAGTATGTTTTACCAACAAGCTTTAGAAAGTAGTTTATCCTAATCACCCTCGATACGAGTCCCAGAAAATCTAGACTGCCAATTTTCACATTCTTCATCACTTATTTT